>NZVP01000051.1 GCA_002697405.1 Flammeovirgaceae bacterium | reverse complement strand
ATGTTACAGCTTTTTTTATTTCTTTTTTTCTGTTGATGATATTATTTAAGGAGGTTAATACAATAGTTAATGGTATTGCAAATTCAATAACCTTTTGGTCATATGTTATTAAATCCAAAGCAGATATAATTAGTGTTATTGAATGACCAATGGTAAAGGCTGTTATAAGTATAACAATCTGCTTTATCATATTTGGTTTGTATACAACTACGAGTGCTAAAACAAACAATATATGATCTAAAGCAGCAACATTTAAGATGTGATCAAACCCAACCAAAAACCATGTTTTAAACTCTTCCATATTCTTTCAGTAAAAATTTGTTGTTAAATTTATTAAAATATTTATGATCAACATACTATACTTCATTTCATTTTTGTTTTTGCATGAATTTTATGTGAGCATTTCTTATATGGAATATGATTCTGAAAGAAAGGCCATTGAAGTTCAGAAAAAAATATTTTTTGATGATTTTGAAATAGCCCTTAAAAAGAAAAATAACCTTGACAAGTTTGATATTTTAAATAGTAAAACAGAGTTAGTGGATAATTACATTGAGGCCTATTTAAAAGAGAATGTTTCTTTTGAAGTTAATGACAAAGTATATGACATAAATTATCTAGGACATGAATATATTAACGGAACTATAAATTGTTATTATGAGGTTTTAAAAGTTAAGAAAATTAAAAATATAATAATAACAGACAGATCTTTATTTTCATCTTTTGATGATCAAGAAAATTTAATATATTTTGAGATGATGAATAAGCTCTCAACAATTAGGCTCAAAAACCCTAATCAAAAAGATGAAATTATATTTAATGAATAAATTACAATTATGAGAAAGACAACATTACCAATAATAGCTTTTATATTTCTGATGGCAATTAATCATTCCCTTCAATCACAACCTACAACTATTAAATCATTTACTCAAAATTTTGAAAAAAAGGAAGGGTTTCTAAATTATTATTGGGACAATAATAAAGGTAGGGTTTATCTAGAGGTTAAAAACCTTAATCAAGAAATGATATACGTTAATTACCTGTCAGCGGGGGTAGGTTCTAATGATATAGGTTTAGATAGGGGTCAAATCGGGGGGACGAGGATAATAAAATTTATTAAAATGGGACCAAAAATTTTGATGGTTCAACCTAATTATAAGTATCGAGCAGTTTCAAATAATCAGGAGGAAGTTAAGTCAGTTCAAGATGCTTTTGCTAAGTCTACTTTGTGGGGGTTTACAGTAATAGCATCAGATAAAAATAAATACTTGATTGATATCTCAGACTTTGTTGTACGAGATTCTCACAGAATATCTCAAAGGTTAATACAAAGAAAACAAGGCTCATTTAAGATTGATAAAAACTCATCTTCATTTGATAATATAAAATCAAAAAACTTTCCTCTTAATTCAGAGCTGGAAGCATTTTTAACTTTTAGGGGTGTTGCAACTGGAGGTTGGTTAAGATCAGTATCTCCAGATGCTGAAAGTTTTTCTGTTCGAACTAGACATTCTTTTATCCAGTTACCAGATGATGGATACCAGCCCAGAATATTTGATCCTAGGGCAGGCTATGGAGCAATGACTTTTTACGATTATGCAAGCCCGATAGAAAACGATTTGCATGTAAAGTATATTAGAAGACACAGGCTTATAAAAAAGTATCCAAATCAGGAACTTAGTGAAGCTGTTGAGCCAATCGTATATTATCTAGATAGAGGTGTTCCTGAGCCAGTAAAATCGGCACTAATAGAAGGTGCTTCTTGGTGGAACGAAGCTTTTGAAGCAGCAGGTTTTAAAAATGCATTTCAGATAAAAGTTTTACCAGAAGGTGCAGATATGTTGGATGTTAGATACAATGTTATTCAATGGGTACATAGATCAACAAGAGGGTGGTCCTATGGGTCTTCTGTNGTTGATCCTAGAACTGGNGAAATAATAAANGGGCATGTTTCTCTNGGTTCATTAAGAGNGAGGCAAGATTATCTTATNGCAGAAGGTTTGTTAAGACCATACTCAAATAATAATAGCAAGGACCTTATGGAAGAAATGTCAATAAAAAGGCTAAGACAACTTTCAGCTCATGAAGTAGGCCATACNATTGGACTTTCTCATAATTTTATTTCAAGTGCTAGAAACAGAAAGTCAGTTATGGATTACCCACATCCATTAATTAAATTTTCAGATAACAAAATAGACCTTTCAGATGCTTATGACCATGGGATAGGAGACTGGGATAAGTTGGCAATAAACTGGGGCTATAGACAGTTTGATTCTGATGAAAAAAATCAATTAAATAAAATCCTACAAGAGGGTTATGATCAAGATATTTACTTTATTTCAGATCAAGATTCACGACCAGCTTCAAGTGCTCATCCAAGATCCCATCTTTGGGACAATGGATTTGATGCTGCTGATGAATTAAATAGAATGTTAGATATAAGACGTCACGTTTTAGATAATTTTTTAGATAGAGCTATAAAAGAAGGTGAGCCTATGTCAAGTATTGAAGAAGTCTTAGTGCCTATGTATTTACTGCACAGATATCAAATTGAAGCTGCAGCAAAAGTTGTGGGTGGGTTGGAGTATAACTACGCTCTCAAAGGAGACGGACAGGTAGTTACAAAAATGCTATCTAGAGATCAACAAATAAAAGCACTAAATTCTTTATTAAATTCAATAGACCCTAAAAACTTATCATTACCCGAAANTTTGATAGAATTAATTCCACCNAGAGCTTTTGGTTATCCAAGAACAAGAGAAACTTTTAATTCTAGAACAGGATTAACTTTTGATTATTTAGCAGCTGCTGAAACAGCAACTAATTTAACTTTAAAAATGTTGTTAAATCCTGCAAGGGCTTCTAGGTTAATAACGCTAAACGCAAGAAATAATAATAGCCAACCAGGATTAACAGTTATTTTAAATGAGGTAATTAATAAAACGATTTTAAACAATAGAGAAAATAGGAATAAAAATGCTCGCTTATCAAATGTAGAAATTGAAATTTCAAAAATGGTAAATCATAATGTTTTAAATCACCTTTTTATGCTGGCAAATAGCACTAAAACTCACCAAGAGGTAAACGCTAGAGTTAATAGTTTGCTTATTAATCTAAAAAAAGAGCTTAATAATAAAACTGATAATGAACCTCATTACAGATATTTATCCAGTAAAATTGATAGTTTTCTTGCAGGAAAAGTTGATATAAGTTTTCCAGATGAACTAACTCCACCGGATGGTTCTCCCATAGGGTCTTTTATGCACTCAGATCTTCATTGTGAGAGTGAGCTATAACTTTTCCTCATGAAGAGCGGTTCCTGTACCATCAACAACCAGATTGTTGTCTGTATCAAAAATTTGAGTTTTAAATATACCAAAGTGCTTGTCTTTAATAATTTTAACCAACTCTATATTTACTATATATTTCTGGTCTGGGTATAAAGGTCTCTTAAAACTTAAGTTTTGACCAACGTGNATTGATCCGTGACCAGGAAATTTTGTTCCCATAACTTTCCCAAAAGATGTAACAGAAAACAAACCATGAACTATAGGTTTTTTAAATCTTGTTTTTGCCGCAAATTCTTTATCTAGATGAAGTGGGTTTTTATCACCGCTTAGTTCAGCAAATTGATTTACCATTTCTTGGGTAATTATAAATTCTTCTTTGTAGCTATCTCCAATTTTTAGTTTCATACAAATGCTTTTTTTATGTTAATAAAATTATTTTTTGATGTTGCAATAATTCCTGGAAATATTGAAGCAATGAATGATACAAACATCACCATAGAAGCTACAACGAATAAGTCTTTAATTAAGAATTCTACAGGATAAGCTGATAAAATTGAGCTTGCCATTTCAATTTTAATTATTCCATAAGTTTTTTGAAGCCAAGTTATCGAAAACCCTAAAAAGGATCCAATAAGTACACTACTAAACCCAATTATTAGCCCTTGATTTAAAAATATATTTCTAACCTGAANACGTCTTGCTCCAAATGAGAACATTACAGATATGTCTTTTCTTTTTTCAACACCCATCATAATTAATAGGAAAAAAATATTAATTGCACTTAAAAATAATATTATAAAAAAAACAAAATAAACAACAAGCTTTTCTGTTTTCAATATTTTATATAGCCCCTCTCTTTGTTCAATTTCTGTTTTGACAGAAAATTTTCCTCCGAGAATCCTCTTAAGATCTTCTTTAGTTTTTTTAAGTATCTTCTTGTCTTTTACCATCACCTCATAGGATGAGATTTTATTTGTTTTGTTAAATAGGTTTTGGGCAAAGCTCAAAGAAGTAAAAATATAATTATTATCAAATCCGCTTTCAATTGCAAAAACACCACTTGGTTTTAAAAAGTCTTCATTATAAATCTTTTGTTGAATTAATGTTGGTTTAAGNCTTTTCTCTTCATTTAAAGAATAAACTTTTATGTTTTGAAATTCAGAATTAGTTTTTATGCCAAGAGAATACTTTATTCCTCTTCCAATGACAGCATAATCAACATCATCAATAGTAAAAANAAACTGACCCTCAGTAACGTTGTTTTTAATTCTGTTTTGGTTTATAAAATTTTGATCAACTCCTTTTAGATATGAAACAACTTCTTTTCCTTCATTCTGAAGTATTACTTTGTTTTCTATAATAGCAGAGACAGCATCAACATTTCCAACATTTAAAATTTTTTCTCTTTCTAAATTTTCAAAATATTTAGAATCAACTTTTTCTATTTTAATTTCAGAATCAAAGTCTTGGTAAATAGACTTTAATGTATTTTCAAGTCCATTATAAACGGATAGAACAACAATCATAGCTGCGGTACCTATGCTTAGAGCAATGATAGAAATATAGGATAAAAAATTTATGAATGTTTTTTTCTTTTTTGAAAAAATTAATCTTATTGCTGTAATTAAAGAAAATCCCATTTTATTTTTTTGGAGGAATGTCTAGGTTTGATAGGATTTTATTTATTCTTGAGGCCTCGTGTTCAGTACTATCAACAATAAATTTAATTTCAGGTATTTTTCTAATTTTTTTNCCGATCGATCTAGCAAGAAATTGTTTAATGTCATGTTTTTTTTCATCAAATTTTTGATCAACAAATTCAGATTTTGAATTATCTAAAACACTTATAAATACCAGAGCCACACTTAAGTCAGCAGACAACTTAATTCCCATAATTGTAACAAATTCTTTTCCTAAAAAAGATTTTCCTTCTCTAATGAGATATTCGTTAATTACTTGATGAATTAAACTTTCATGTTTTTCAATTCTTTGTCTTTTCACCTCAACAATTAATTTTATCAACTCTTCTTTTATGTCTTCCTCCTTGAAATTCAGTATCTATAAAAGTTTCAAAAAGGTCTTTTTGTTCATCTTCAGAAATAAATCTTGCTGGTATGCAAAGAATATTTGCATTGTTATGTGTTCTAGCTAATTCAGAAATTTTTTTGCTCCAGCATATTGCCGCCCTAATCCCTTTGTGCTTATTCGCTGCCATTGCCACACCATTTGCACTTCCACAGATTAATACACCTAAATTTTTTTTGTCTGTAATTACCTGAGCAGAAACATCATGAGCATAATCAGGGTAGTCAACAGACTCTGAATCATAGCAACCACAATCAACAAAATCTATTCCTTTTTCTTTCATCAAAAATATTAGTTTCTGTTTATATTCAAANCCAGCGTGATCGGATCCAATAATTATTTTCATTTATATGTTTTTTTAACTACTCCAGAAATCAATATACTTATTTCATATAATCCAACCAAAGGTAGAGCCATTACAATTTGGCTAAAAGGATCAGGAGGTGTTAGCATCGCTCCAAAAATTAGTATAGCAACAATTGCGTGCTTTCTGTAATTCTTTAAAATCTCTTTATTTACTATTCCGGCTTTTGTTAAAAAATATATAACCATAGGAAGTTGAAACAGCATNCCTGATGCTAACACAAGAGTTGTAATGGTTGAAACGTAGGATATTATATCAAACTCGTTTAGAATAGAGGGGTCTATTTGATAATTTGCTAAAAAGTTTATTGAGATTGGAGTTAAAATAAAATATCCAAACATTACTCCTATAAAAAAGAGAAGTGAAACATAAAAGGTTGCTCCTCTCGCAGCCTTTTTTTCATTTACATATAGTCCAGGTGAAATAAACCTCCAAAATTCCCAAAAAGCATAAGGAAATGCGAAAATAATTCCTATTACAAAAGAAGAAGAAATATGCATCATGAACTGTCCAGCCATTTGTCTACTCTGAATGATAAATGGTAGTTCGTCTATACAAAATGCTGAAACACCAATTTTTTGTCCAAGATTACATAATGCTTGGTATGTCCAAAAATCACTTTTTGAGGGCCCAAGAAGAATAACCCCAAAAACAATTTCTTTAGATACGAAAGCAATAACCGCAAAAACAATAATCGCAAGAAGAGATCTAATTATATGCCATCTTAATTCTTCAAGATGATCAATAAATGACATTTCTTTTTCTTTTTTCATTTATTTATGAAGAGGAAAGTTATTTGCCCAACTGTTAATTTCTTTTTTGACAGATTCTATTTCGTTTTCATCATTTAGCACCCTGTCTATAAAGTCAACTATTTTAATCATATCTTCCTCATCCATTCCTCTAGTTGTTACTGCAGCTGTTCCTATTCTCATCCCAGATGTCACAAAAGGGGATTCTGTATCAAAAGGAACCATGTTTTTGTTTATAGTAATATCTGCCTTTCCTAGGTTTTCTTCTGCCTGCTTACCTGTTATATTTTTATTTCTTAGATCAATAAGCAGAAGGTGATTTTCCGTCCCGCCAGAAATAATATTATAATCTTTTTTTACAAATTCTTTCGCCATTGTGTTCGCGTTCTTTTTTACTTGAATCACGTAATCTAAGAACTTGTCTGATAAAGCTTCTTTAAAAGCAACAGCTTTAGCTCCAATTATATGCTCTAATGGGCCACCTTGTGTTCCAGGAAAAACCCCTGAATCTAGTAATGAGGAAACAGATCTTAAGATGCCTTTTGGTGTTTTAATCCCAAACGGGTTTTCAAAATCATTTCTCATCATTATGATCCCTCCTCTTGGACCTCTAAGNGTTTTGTGAGTTGTAGAAGTAACAACATGACAATAATCTAATGGATCATTTAAAAGTCCTCTTGAGATTAGTCCGGATGGATGTGCAATATCCGCTAATACCAAAGCGCCTACTGAATCCGCAACCTCTCTGATTTTTTTGTAGTCCCATTCTCTACTATATGCTGANGCACCACATATTATTAAATTGGGGTTTTCTTTTTTAGCTGTTTTTTCTAGACTGTCATAATCTATTAAACCATCTTCTTTATTTACACCGTAAAAGTGAGGTTGATAAATTTTTCCTGAATAATTAACAGGAGATCCGTGAGTTAAATGACCACCGTGAGCCAAATCAAAACCTAAAATTTTGTCTCCAGGCTTAAGAATCGCTAGCATAACCGCTGCGTTTGCTTGAGCTCCAGAATGCGGCTGAACATTTACCCAGCTTGCGTCAAACAATTTTTTTAACCTTTCTCTGCACAAATCTTCTATTTCATCAACAACCATACACCCACCATAATATCTTTTTCCTGGCAGCCCTTCCGCATACTTATTTGTTAAGATACTTCCTGCTGCTTCCATGACATCTTCTGACGCATAGTTTTCAGAAGCGATTAGTTCTATTCCTTCTGTTTGTCTAATCTTTTCTTTTTCAATTAAATCAAATAATTTTGTGTCTCTCATAATACTCTAAATAATGATTAATTTTTACGGGATAAATAGTTATTTTGTGAAATAAATTAATCCTACTATAAAAGTAATGAACATTGAAGAATTAAGAACAAAAATAGATAAAATTGACTCAGATATTTTAAATCTTTTGAATCAAAGGATGGATATTGTTCATGAGATAGGATTATTAAAGTCTGCATCAAACGAAAGTGTATATAGACCCGAAAGAGAAAAAGAAATAATAGAAAGGCTTAATGAACTTTCACAGGGTAAGTTAAACGTTGAGTCAATTAAAGCAATTTTCNGAGAAGTTTTTGCAGCGGCAAGAAATATTGAACTTCCGGAGAAGATATCATATTTAGGCCCNGAAGGAAGTTTTACGCANCAAGCTGCTCAAAGCAACTTCGGCTCTCAGGGAAAATATTTACCAATCAACTCTATAAAGTCTGTTTTTGATTCNGTTGAATCAAAAAAAACAAAATACGGAATNATCCCTCTNGAAAATAACCAAGANGGAATTGTTCAGGAAACAATAGATTTATTAGGAGTTAGTAATTTGAAAATAATTTCTGAATTACCTCTTTCCATTAGCTTTTCTTTTGCCACTAGAGCAAAGGATATTAATAAAATAAAAAAAATATATTCNAAAGATATCGCCTTCAAGCAATGTAAGGAGTTTATTGAAAATTATTTTTCTAGCGATGTAAAGTGTATTCCTGTTAATAGCACTAGTGCTGCTGTTAGATATGCAGACAAGCAAGAAGATTCTGCTGCAATATGTTCACGTTTTGCTGCGGTTCAACAAGGAGTACCAATTTTATATGATAAAATTGAAGACTCTAAAGACAATCACACTAGATTCATTGTTCTATCTGCAACTGAAAATCAAACTCAATCAAAAAATGATAAAACTTCTATTCTAGTAAACCTTTCTGACGGTCATGGTGTGTTAGCTAAGTTTCTCCAAGAGTTTCATGACGCAAAAATCAATCTAACAAAATTAGAAAGCAGGCCCGCAAAAAAAGGCACAGACTTTAAATATGTTTTTTATATTGATTTTGAAGGTCATTTTTTGAATAGTAATTTTCAGATTATTTTGAAAAGATACCAAGATAATATTAAGCTTTTAGGTAGCTATCCGAGAATGCTCTAATAGCTATTTGGCAACTCATATTTTTTCCATTTATCAATAACATTTTGAATATCTACAGGTAATTCTGAATCAAAATTTATTTTCTTCTTTGTTTTAGGGTGGATGAATCCTAGGCTTTTTGCATGTAATGCTTGTCTATTTATCATCTTAAAACTATTTTCTACAAACCTTTTATAATTAGAAAATCTGTTTCCTTTAACAATAACGTCTCCTCCATATGTTTTATCACAAAATATAGGATGACCAATGTGTTTCATGTGTGCTCTAATTTGATGAGTTCTTCCTGTTTCTAATTCACATTCTANNAATGATAANTAATGNATGTTTTCTAATACCTTATAATGNGTTATAGCTTTTTTCCCCATAGTATTTTCAGGAAAACCTTCCACAACNCTTCTATCCTTCAAAGATCTTCTAAGGTTAACGTTTACTGTTCCNTCATNTTTTTTTGGNGNTCCCCATATTAAAGCTAAATATTTTCTTTCTATTGAATGGTCTTTGAATTGCTTTGATAAGGATTCCATAGCCAAATTAGTTTTTGCTATTACTAGTAGCCCAGAAGTTTCTTTATCTATTCTATGAACTAACCCGGGTCTTCCTTCATTTCCCTCCATTTCTGGTAAATTTTCAAAATGATACATAAGGGCATTTACTAAAGTTCCTTCCCAATTTTCATGTGCGGGATGAACTACCATTCCAGATTGCTTGTTCACAACTAACAATTCTTCATCTTCATATATTATATTAAGACTAATATTTTCTGGCTTAATGTCTGTGGGTTTTATAGGTTTTAAAATTTCTGCCTTAATACTATCATTTGGTTTTACTTTGTAGCTAGGCTTTACCTTTTTATTATTTACTAATACCTGACCTTCCTTTATTCCCTCTTGAATTTTATTTCTTGTAACATTAGGCATTTTATCGAATAAAAAGAGATCTAACCTTATGGCAGTTTGATTCTCATCAACAGATATGGTTGTTTTATCAATAAATTTATTGCTATTTCTATTCATCTTTTTTTGATAATTCCCAATAGCGATCCATCTCTGACAGACTCATATCACTAAAGCTTTTTCCTTCTTTTAGTATTTTTTTTTCCATTGTATTAAACCTCTTAATAAACTTTAGATTTGTTTTTTCTAGGGATTCTTCAGGGTCAATACCGATAAATCTTGAAAAATTTATCACCGAGAAAATAAGGTCTCCTATTTCATCTTTTATTTTTTTGGTATTGTTTTTTTTATTTAGTTCATTTTTTAACTCTTTCAACTCTTCTTCAATTTTTTCTATTACCTGCTCTTTATTATCCCAATCAAAACCTACAGTTTTAACTTTTTCTTGAATCCTCATAGCTTTTACTAAAGGTGGAATTTTACTAGAGATATTAGAGAGTGTCTTTTTTGAGTGTCTTTTTTCTTTTTTTATTTTTTCCCAGTTAGCTTCTACCTCTTCAGATGAATTTACTATTAAGTTTCCATATATATGAGGATGTCTTTCTTTAAGCTTTTTAATGAGCTTTTCTATTATTGTATTTATAGAAAACAATTTTTTCTCTTCTCCAAGTTTAGCATAGAATAATACGTGTAAAAGAAGGTCGCCCGCTTCTTCTTCAATCTCTTTTGCTTCTTCATCAATGATTGCGTCGGAAAGCTCATAAACCTCTTCAATTGTTAAGCTTCTTAATGATTGAAAAGTTTGTTTCTTATCCCAGGGGCACTTTTCCCTAAGCTCAGATACTACTGATTTTAATTCATTAAATTTATTTTCAGGCATTAATTAAAAGAATTTTTTATATTAATTAAAGATAAGAAACTGATTTCATAACTTTGTAATAATGACAGAAACTATAATAGCAATTGTTTTAGTTGGTTTTTTCTTCTTGGCCTTATCTTTAAGATTAATTTTAATTAAAGGGGGAGAGTTTAAAGGAACTTGTGCGTCTCAGAACCCATACCTAAATCCTAAAGGGGAAGAGTGTGGATATTGTGGAAAAACAGTAACTCCAGGGACAGACTGTAAAAAAAGTTAAAATGACACTAATTAAATCTATCTCTGGAATAAGAGGTACTTTGGAAAATATTCCTGGAGAGTCGCTATCGGATTTTGACGTCAGACAATTTACTCTAGCCTATCATCAAGAGATAATATCAAATTATGAAAATCAGATTGTTGTATTAGGAAGGGATGCTCGTAAATCTGGGGAGCATATTGCAAGTCTGGTTTCTGATGTTTTAATTAATGAGGGGTGTGATGTTATAGATGTAGGGTTAGTTACCACTCCAACCATTGGTATCTGCACAAAAAAACTTAATGCTTCAGGCGCGATAATGATTTCTGCAAGTCATAATGATGAAAAATGGAATGCTTTAAAGTTGTTAAATAACAATGGAGAGTTTCTTCCGCCCCATGAAGTTTCATTAATAATAAAGGATATAAAAAGAAGTTCTAATCATTCATCTTCATCAGAAAAAGGAGAAATAAAAAAATATGACAATGCCTTGGAGGACCACATAAACCTAGTTCTTTCTCAAAAGGAAGTATCCAAAGAAAAAATTTCATCCTCCTCGTTTTCTGTTGCGGTTGATGGAATTAACTCTGTGGGAGGAGTTGCTATACCTAAATTTTTAGATGCTCTTGGAATAAAAAAAATTAAAGAAATTAATTGTGAGCCTAATGGTGAATTTGCTCATAACCCCGAACCTCTTCCCGAAAACTTAACGGAAATATGTAATGTTATTCAAGAAGGAAGTTTTGACTTAGGAATTGTTGTTGACCCCGACGCGGACAGACTTTGCCTAATTGATGAAAATGGCAATCCTTTTGGAGAGGAATATACTCTTGTTGCTGCGGCGGAACATCTGATATCCGGAATAAGTAAGCCGGTTACGTGTTCTAATATATCATCTTCAATGGCGTTAAAAAAAATAACAGAATCGTATAATGGCTCATATGTTTCTTCTCCTGTTGGAGAAATTAATGTAGTTCAAAAAATGAAGGAAAATAAAGCTCACATAGGAGGAGAAGGTAATGGTGGTGTTATTTTTCCGTCTACTCACTACGGTAGAGACTCGTTGATAGGTATAGGCCTAATACTTACTTTGTTATCTGAAAGGAACATAACTTTATCAGCCCTCAAAGCATCACTCCCGGAGTATTATATTCATAAAACAAAAACCACATACAATAAACCTTTAGATAAAGTAATTGCTTTTTTTTCAGAAGAGTATTCAACCTTTAATATTGATTTAAGAGACGGAATAAGAATTGATTTCAATAATTCCTGGACCCATTTGAGAAAATCCAATACGGAGCCAGTTGTAAGAATCATATCAGAAGCCCAGACACTACAAAAAGCAATCGAGTTATCTAATAAAATAATTTCTAAATTACAGATAATATGAATGTATATTTTGACAATGCAGCAACTACTCCACTATCAAAGCGTGTCCTTGAGAAAATGATTCCTTACATGGAAGAAGGGTTTGGAAATCCTTCATCTATACATAAAAGAGGAAGAGAGATAAAATCTGCAATTGAGAAGTCAAGATCCAGAGTTGCTGATATTTTGAGCTGTGAGCCTGGAGAAATTTTTTTTACCTCTGGCGGGACCGAGGCTGATAATATGTTCATAATTAATACCGTCATAGAAAAAAAGATTGATACAATTATTACTTCTAAGGTTGAACATCATGCCGTATTACACTGTTGCGATTATCTTAATAAGACTCAAAAAACAAATATAAAATATGTTTCAATCAATGATAAAGGAGAAGTTGATTTAGATGATTTAGAAGAAAAAATAATCCAAAATAAAAATTCAATAGTAAGCTTAATGCATGGGAATAATGAGATTGGAAATATTAATGATCTTAAAACTATTTCAAAAATCTGTGAAAAGCACAATGTGATTTTTCATTCTGATACAGTTCAAACTATTGGTCATTACCCAATAAATTTAAATGATATAAATATTCAGGGCATAGTAGGCTCTGCTCATAAATTTCACGGTCCAAAAGGCATTGGCTTCCTTTATCTTAATAACAAGCATAAAATTTCACCCTTTATCCATGGGGGAGCTCAAGAAAGAAACATGAGGGGTGGAACGGAGAATGTTTATGGTATAGTAGGTTTGTCTGAAGCCTTAACATTAGCTTATGAAAACATGACATCTCATAAGGATAAAATTATTAACCTTAAAAAGCATATGATAGATACTTTAACTAAAAAAATCAGCGGCGTTAAATTTAACGGTTTGTCTGATAACATTAATAAAAGTTTGTATACTGTATTAAATGTTAGCATTCCAAAAATTGAAGATCAGCAGATGTTTTTATTTAATTTGGATATTAATAATATTGCAGCATCAGCTGGAAGCGCCTGTACAAGTGGGTCCGATTCAGGCTCTCATGTTCTGAAAGAAATTAAAACTGAAAAGGGATATGTAAATGTTCGTTTCTCTTTTAGTAAATACAATTCTGTAGATGAGGTTGATTATGTTGTCAATAAAATTGAAGAAATCAGAAATCTTTAAAACGGATGAGCTAACCAAATAAAAAATCCATAAATCGCATACCTGATAAACCTGGCAAGAGAATAAATCAAATATCTTTTTCGATCAAAGCCCACTGCTCCAACTACTGCACAAGTTGCAGAGAAAGGCAAAGGTGTTATTGC
>NZVP01000050.1 GCA_002697405.1 Flammeovirgaceae bacterium | reverse complement strand
TTTTCATTTTTCTTTTATCAATTAATAAATCTTATTCACAATTAGATAAAATTGAGACGAATGATTTTGATGTAGTAAGTTTTGGGATGGGCACTAAATATGTTCTTAATCATTCTGTGAGATGTGCTCATAGCGCTTTAAATTTTCATAGAGAGTTATTCGATTATGAACCAAGAGAAAAAATTAATGTTTTTATTCAAGATTTTGGTGATTATGGCAATGGAGGAGCAACATCAATTCCTACAAACTTTGTTTCTACTTGTATTTCTCCAATGAATTATGCTTTTGAATCTTCTATTGCTGGAGAAAGAGTTTTTGCAATTATGAATCATGAACTAGTCCATATTGCCGCTCTTGATGGTGCTTCTAGTTCTGATATTTTCTATCAAAAGTTTTTTGGGGGAAAAGTTGCTAATACAAGTGATCACCCAATATCTATGTTTTATAGTTACCTAACAAGTCCAAGGTATTATTCTCCAAGATGGCTTCATGAGGGTATTGCTGTTTTTGTGGAAACATGGATGGCAGGTGGAGTTGGGAATGCTATAGGTAATTATGATGAAATGTTTTTCAGAACCAGAGTCTTAGAGGATTCAAGAATCTATTCTGCACAGGGTTTAGAGTCAGAGGGTACAACAGCTGACTTTATGTCAAAAGCTAACTCTTATTATTACGGAACAAGATTTATGAGCTATTTAGCGCATGAATATAGTCCCGATCAATTAATAGACTGGATAAAAAGAACAGATGGTACTAAAAGAGGATTTGCCGCAAATTTTAAACATATTTTTGATGTTAACATATCTGATTCATGGAATAATTGGATTGAGTTTGAGAAAGATTTTCAGAAAGATAATATTGAAAACCTAAAGCAAAACAAGATTACTGATGATTTCAGAATTTCTGATAAGGTTTTAGGGGGTGTATCTCATGCATTCCACGATAAAAAAAGAGGTAAAATATATGTTGCTTTAAATTATCCAGGTAAAGTTCCTCATATAGCCTCTCTAGATATTGAAACTGGAAAAATCAAAAAACTAAAAGATGTTAAAGGTCCAGCACTATTTAACGTTACTTCTTTAACTTATGATGAAGATAATGATATGCTATTCTACACCACTGATAATAGTGCAAATAGAGATTTGTTTTCTTATAATTTAAAAAATGGGCAGACAACACTTTTACAAAAAGATTTTAGATCTGGAGATTTAGCGTATAATAAAAAAGATCAATCATTGTGGGCAGTGATGCATTTGAATGGAATAAATACTGTAATTCGAATTCCTAAATTTAATTCTGAAACTCCAAATCAATACTATTCACTATGGGAACAAAAGTATACTCTCCCTTTTGGCCATGATATTTTTGATCTAGATGTTTCTCCCGATGGAGAAAAACTTAGTGCTGCTGTTACTGATTACTTTGGGAATCAATATTTAAATATTTATGATATTTCTTCTCTTAATAATGATGAAAAAGAAAATATAGTTTTTGATGAAGTATTTAATTTTGAAGTTTCATCTCCTCAAAGTTTTAAGTTCACAGACGACGGTAAATACCTAATAGGTTCCTCATTTTACTCTGGAGTTAGTAATATTTTTAGAGTTAATGCTGANAATTTAGAAATAGAGGTAATGTCTAATGCTCTAACTGGTTATTTTAGACCTATTCAAATTGACTCNGAAAAAATNTTTTGNTTTAGGTATACNAGTGATGGGTTTGCTCCAGTATATATAGANAATAAGCCTGTAGAAAGTGTTTCTTCNATNGANTTTNTNGGTAATANAACTNTTGAAAAACATCCNGTNTTAAAAGATTGGAAAANNGANATACCNACNGNNAGTTCATTNGAGGGNAATGAAATTAATTCAAAAGAAGGTTTTTATAATTCNGGTAAGCAGATGAGTTTAAATTATGCTTATCCTATTGTTGTAGGTTATAAAAANAATGTTGGTGTTGGATATAAATTTAATTTTGCAGATCCATTTGGTTTTAGAGAGCTTGATTTTTCATTATCGTATACTCCAAATAATTGGAAAAATGGATTAATTGAAGGTAGCCAAGATATTGATAAAGACGAACAAATNCATTCATCAATTAATTTTTCAGCTGTTAGATTTAANAGTTTTCTCTCCGGNGATTATAATATTTTTGCTTCNTANAATANNGCAAATTTCTATGATTTATTTGGTCCNACTCAAAGATCAAGAAAAGGTTTAAACTTTGGTTTTAATTATTCAAACTCTATTGTATATGATCCACCTAGTTTATTAGATGTAAGTTTNGGTTTCTCAGGTTATTATGGTCTAGACCAATCACCTGAATTTCAGCAAATTAATTTTAGTGAAGATGAGTTTAACACTAACCTNTTTTATGATATTAGTGGTTCTCTATCATATTCTCACGTTAAAAGATCAGTTGGGGCAGTAGATGCTGAAAAAGGTGTAATAAGTTCTTTGGCTCTATCATCTTCAATTTCAGAGGGTAATTTTTATCCTAAAGCATATGGAAATTTTGATTTTGGATTTCAACTACCANTAAAACACACCTCTTTGTGGATTAGAAATTCTTTTGGTAATTCATTTAGTGATAAGATCAATCCTTTCACAAGATTTGGTTTTGCATCTTTTGGAAATAATTATATTGATCAAGGTGCATCTAAGATGTATCGAGGTATTTTCTCTTTTCCTGGTGTAAGTTTTGATTCTGACAGATTACTTTTAGCTAAAAGTTTTTATAAAGTTACAGGAGAATTAAATTTACCTCCTTTAAGATTTAGAAAATTTGGGTTTTTTAATTTCTTTGTCACAAATATTTCACCATCAATATTTGCTAGTAAATTAATCTCAAATGATGTGATTACAACACTTCCTAATTCTCCTGAAATTAAAGAAAACTTNAGTAATATTGGTNTTCAGTTTGATACAAAACTAGTTATGTTTTCNCACTTGTCTTCAGTATTATCTGTGGGTTGGGCAAGGGCATATGATAATAACCAAAANAATTTNTCATANGATGAGTGGATGATTTCACTTAAGTTCTAATCTATGAATAAAATNATCAAATCAAGTTTATATGGNTCTCTAATAATTNCTCTTCTATATCTTGTTTTATTTTATCCNCTTATCTTGATTCATAAGTTTGACTGGTATGATTTATTATTAGTTTCACTCTCTATTTCTCCTGGAATACTAATAATGATATTTATTTATAATTTAGATGAACACGATAAGGAACCTCTTTGGCTACTTGCACTTTGTTTTATTTTTGGTGCAATCAATTTACACCTGGATGTTGATATACTAGAATTTATTTTTGGATATATTAATATGGAAAATATTTTTCTTCAGTTAGGCGGAGAAGCTCTTACCGTAGCAATTACAGAAGAACTTTTAAAATTTATAGTAGTTATTTTAATAATTTACCCGAATAAAGCATTTGACGAGCCATTTGATGGGATTGTTTACTCTGTTTTTGTAGGAATGGGTTTTGCTACAGCTGAAAATTTAACATTTGTAATGCAAGGAAATACATCAGTTGCATTATTTAGAATGCTCTCTGCAATACCTGCCCATTTTGTTTTTGCTGTAGTGATGGGTTATTATTTAGGAATAGCAAAATCAAGAAGAAAAAAAGAATTTTTTTATATATCACTCTCAATTATTGCACCAATAATTCTTCATGCCGTATATGATTATTTTTTATATCTAGATTTTGTACCAGGGTTATGGGTAGGGGGTATTGTTACTTTAATTATATCTTTATTCTTTGCTAAGAATGCAATTATTGAACATTTGGAATCAAATAAAACAACTAAATTTTAATCTATGAAAAATGTATTAAGAATTCAAAACTATTTAAGCTTTCAGAATTTAACTTTTTTTGGTCTAGTAATTTTAGCTTATCAAAATTATGAAACAAGAAATAAGCTTAATGAAATTAATTCAAACTTAGAATATGCCTTATTTGAATTGGAAGAAACAAAAAAAGAGGCAATGGAAGCAAATAAATATGCTAAATCAGCAAATACAATAGCTTTTTCTATATTTTCAGAAATTGAAAATGAAAAAAAATAAATTATTCATCTTTTTTATTTTATGTTATTGCTTTTTTAATAATAATATTTCAGCTCAAAATATTTTTTCTTCTAAGTATGCTTCAGATTCAGACTTAAATGTTTTTGTTGTTGATTATGAGAGTCAAGCAGATTTAAAAGTATTTAAAGTTGATTATTCCTCCCAAGCTAAAGGAAACAAAGGATTATGGTATTTTGTAGATTATCAAAGTCAATCAGATAAAAAAATATTTTTTGTAGATTATAAGTCTCAAAGTGATCTAAATATTTTTTTTGTGAAGTATAAGTCTCAGGCTGGGTGGAGAAATAGAAACAAGACGCATCTTCTTTATTAGTTTTCTATCCTAGTTTCATAATTTATATACTAAGATTTAAAGATATGAAATAATTCCTTGGTAAACCCGGATAATAATATCTTGGATCCCTACCTCCAAAACCCCTTGCATTAATTACAATGCCTGAAGCATATTTTTTATCAAATAAATTTTTAATTCCTGATGATATATTTATATCAAAATTATTAAATGAAAAATGTTTTGATATTGTAAAGTCAACTACTGAGTATGCATCAGAAAATAATTCGTTAGCATCATTCATAGGAATTTTTCCAACATTTTGTAATGAAACTTGTGCAATGTAATTTTTAAAATCAATTTTTATTTTTGAGTATGATGTTTGAGTTGGTACACCTGTTAATTTATTAAGAGAGTAGTCATTGCCTCTATTATTAAACTCTTTAAAAATATACCAGTATTTAGAAAAATTGTTTGATGATGTAATATTCAGATTTTGACTTCTAAGTAGTGGAAAATTTATTGTTGCTTCTAAGCCGGGATGAGTTGTTCTACCAGCGTTTACTCCTGTAAAAGTATCTAAACTTGTTCTTTGTGCTACTAGTAAATTTTTAATATCCATATAGTAGAGATTAAGGTTATAGGATAGATAATTATTATTTGTAGAACCTATAAGTCCTAGCTCATAATTCCATCCTGTTTCAGGTTTAATATCAGGATTTACTAGTCCATTTTCATCGAGAGTCTCATCTATATTAGGGGAAGAAAAACCGTGACTTATATTTCCGAATATTGAGATATTATCCAAATTATGATTGTAGGATAATCTTGGAGATATAATGGTTTTTGTGTTATAACTTAAGGTACTTGATTCAGTCTCATCAACCCAGTCATAATTAATTTTATTAGATCCAATTCCAAAAGTCAAAAAAGAATTTTTAAATGACTTATCAACCTGCAGAAAGAAATTATAGTTTTTTCTATCTTGTGTTTGCTGAGATATTATCGATTGATCCGTACTCCCATATTCATCCCAAGTACTGAAAAGATAATTTTCGTCAGAATATTCAAGTCCATAACTAAGGTTAAAAGAATTTAACGGAAATTTTCCAATATGTCTAAAGCCAAATGATTCACTATCCTCAATCAAGTAATTAAATGGTCTATTCTCATCATTATTAAATGTCTTGTAAAAAAAAGTAGTACTTGATGAGTATTTATCTTTTTTTGAATTAAATGTTAAGCCAGTTAATGATCTATTGTAATCCTCTCCTCCTTCAACGTTTCTCCAAGAAAACGCTGCGTTAGAAGGGTTATTTATAAAATTTTCTAGACTAAGTGAGGAGGGTATAAGTGCATCTGCCGAATTATAAAAGTGAATAAAGTCTATTACGTAATTGTTATTAATCTCATAATTCACACTCGCAAAAACTCTATTATTTTCATAGCTATTATTATCTCTGTAGCCATCGCTTTTTATTTTTTCAAAGTTAAGGAGCAAGTTTAATCTATTGATCTTTTTAGATATAGAGATGCTATTCTGATAAGTATTAAAAGATTTAAAGATGGATTTTATCTTAACTGTTTTTTCAAAATTTTTAGAAGTTTTAAGTANAATATTACCTCCAAGACCAGAACCATAGATACTTGAGTTTGGACCCTTGTTTATTTCAATTTGATCTAATATTTCAATTCCAAAATCTTCAATTGTTGTTTCTCCAANNCCGTTAGACAAAGGTATGTTATTTAAATATGCTTTTATTTTATTTGTGGAGTAGGGTGATCTTGATCCCATACCTCTAATAGTAATTCGATTTGTATTATAACCTGCTGAATGAGAATAAACTCCATTAACTTGATTTAAAGAGTTTATCAAAAACTCACCTTCATTTTTTCTGAATTCAATGTCATCTATGACTGAAGTAGAAATATTATTGTTTTTTAATTTTTTTGAATAAAAATTCGAGTTGATTATAATGTCAGAAAGTATAAAACCCTTATGCGTTAGTTGTATTTCAAGGTCTTGTGATTTATTTAGTCTTATTTTTTTTGAATAATACCTAAAATCATTGATGTATAATTCAACTGGAAATAATTTCTCATCAAGTATTATTAAGCCATTTTTGTCTGTGAAAAAGGTATTTTTTTCGGATTCTACTTTAATATTTTCAATAGGAGTTCCATCAATCTTATCTAAAATCTTAAGATTAATAGACTGCGAGAATATGAAAGATGGTATAGTAAAAAAAAGTAAGTTTAATATGATTTTTTTCATCAATAAAATATATANAGGATTATCACAATAATTGAAATAATACCTATTATATACTTAAATGATTTAAAAATGTTTAGCAGTGTTTTATTCTCAGTCATATTTGCGAATGCTCCTAGAGAGAAATAGATCATCCACATTATAAAAAATAAACCTATAATTGTTGTTATACTGAGATTCATTGATAAATTTTGATAAATTTAATAATCTTATGCGATACTTAATTTCATTATTGTTATTATTTATAATGTTATCATGTTCTAATAAAGAGAATTATCAGTTTTCTGGNGATTGGAAATTAATTACATTATATGAAACTGTTTATGGAGAAGAAGACAATAAACCTTTCCCTGAACCTGCTCCAACAATTTCATTTAGATCAGATAATCTGGTTTTTTATTATAATACCTTAATGAGTTATGAGATAAAAGGTGATTCAATGATCTTATATGATGATCGAACCAAAACTGTTTCTAGAAAATTTAAATATAAGTTTTATAATCAAGATGAATTTTCTTTTTCTTTTATAAGAAAACTTAAGGTTGATTCCATAGGAATACTTGATATAAATTATAAATCCATATGGTCAAAAGTAAAATAGCATTATTAGTTATTACCATTATTTTATACTCATGTCAAAATAAAGTTCTTATAAATGAGCTAGAAATAGTTGATGGAAAAACTTTATATAATGGAAAAAATTATTCTGGTATTGCAATCCAAAAAGATAATCAGGATAATATCAGAGTAGAGGAAAAATATAATGATGGCATCAAATTTCATACAAAGCTTTTTTATACCGAAGGTTCAATGCAGAGTGAATGGATTTATGATAATTCATNTATATCTGTAACTAGATTCTATAAAAGTGGTAAAGTTGAAAGCAAAGAAAGTTTTGATAAAGAAATGGTAAGAAATGGAACNTCATACCTTTATTATAAAAATGGTAATTTGAAAAGTGAGTGGAATTTTAAAGATGGACTAAGAGATGGGTTACAAAAAAATTTTTTTGGAGATGGGACACTTTCTGATGAAACAGAAACTGTAAAAGGTATCCAAAATGGATATATGAGAATTTATGATAGAGAGGGTAAACTTCTGAAGGAGGTTTATTTTAAAGATGGCTTACAAGTCAAAATTTAACTATGTAGTTACAGTAATAATATCATTATCTCTAACCACTGTATAAGAAGTTAAATCACTAGGTGCAGGACCACTTACTCTTTCTCCAATATTAGTAAAAACTGCATTGTGACAAGTACACGTAAAATTATTNTTACTGTATTTCCAGCTTGTTCTACAACCTTGATGAGGACAGCTGTTAGAAAATGCTCTAATTATATCTTGGCCAACATTAACTAATAACATACCACCTTCATTAAATAATAGCCACCCACCTGAAGATTTTAAAATTGAAAANTNNGGNTGATCTANNTCNATAGTATANGTATCNCCATCNACNNTAAATCCATTTTCTGAATNAATATTATTATTATNATNNCTATNAATANCTNNNTCNNTATCATNACAACTNANNAANAANGNTGANCCTAAGCTNGNAAATAATGCAGTTGAACCTGCATTTTTTAAAAATTTTCTTCTTTGATTTTTCATATTTTAAATAACGATAATTAAATCTTTTTGTTTTTTATAGACTTATTAAATATTGGAATTTTACAAAAAATTGTGATCTATCAACATAATATTCTTTCTCTTTAATTAGATTCTGATTTCCACCTATATAGAATATAGTAAATGGATTTGGAGTCCATTCGAACAGTGGTTGCAAGAAAATAGATTCAGAAAAATCATTGTATTCCGCGGCTAATCTTATCCCTAAAGATTTTGAAAACTGATATTTTGTATTAAATCTGTTAATATAACCTCTGTAGTAATATTCATTTCTACTTATTTCTTTCAATCTTGAAAAGCTAATTAAGTTTGAGACAGAAAAGTTATTATTTAATTGTAAGCTTAAAGTTGCTCTAAAATTAAATTCTTTTCCCAACTCAGGATTTTCATTATTATAAGCTACGTCCTTACCAAAACTTATATTTGAGTCAAATGAAATTAATTCTATTGGGCTGGTATTAATTCCTATTCTTGTTGAAGCATAATTAGAATATTTCTTATCTAAGTAATAGGATACAAAATCATAATCATGAGTTACTGAAATTTCTGTATTACCTTTAAATCCAGCACTGACCTTACCATCTAAACTTATTACATCAACTTTATTATTGAAGTTATGAAGCATGTCATATTTAATAGAATATTCCATTTTTTGAAGAAACCCTTTTTCATAAAAGGACTCATAATTTTGAAAAAATGTCAACCATTTTCTATCATTTTTTACAGCAAATCCTACATCAGCTCTATACTCGGGATCTATATATTTGTATCCTAAGTAGGTACGCCAATTTTCAGTATTTCTAGAAAGACCTATAAAAATTCCGTTACCATTAAATTTTTCTCCATCAAGTCTTACAGAATTTCCATTAAAATAATCATCTGAATTTATCCAATCATTTGTTGGTTCTTCATTATAATTTTTAAGTATATCAAAAGTCAACCTTATGCTATTTGTAAGTTGAATAAGGCCATCTAAACCAAATAAATTACCATATCCTCCACCATTATAAGCTCTACTAGTTGAGATGAAACCAATTTTTGAGCCATTGTTTAATAACCTTTGGTACCTCAAAACATTTACAAAAGACTTTTTACCTTCACCAAAATAAGACCTATCCCTTCCTGCTATTAGATAAGGTGAGTTATTGTCTAGTGATGATAAATAAAATAATCTTGATTTCTTTCCTTGATTTAATAGTTTTAATGCAAATGCAGGGTCATTAATTGATCTAGAATAAAATGGCTGCAAGTCAGGATTATTAAGTTTTAGTATATCAGTTCCCTTATTAAAAAAAGGTCTTTTTTCAGGATAACTTAATGAGAAAGCAGAATTAACATCGATTTGTGTTACATCAGCTTCTACTTGAGAAAAGTCAGGGTTCACTGCAAGTTCTAATGATAAACTTTTTGAAAGCTCAGCATTTATACTTATACCTATATTGCTATTGATTTTTTTATAATCGATATTATCAGTATTCATATTATAATCACCTTCAATACCACTTGTGATATATGGAATCAAGTCAAGCTTCTTATTAATTTTTATATTTTCAAAGAAAACCTCATCATCAAATTGACATGTAACACATGAGTTATCTCTATCTGTTTTACTTGATGACATATTATAGTCAATGTATTTTCTAAAAAAACTAAATTTCCATTTTTGATCTTTGCCATTTGGAAAAGGAAGAGATGAAAAAGGTATTTTCATTTCTACAAAATAATTATTACCATTAATCGATCCAGCAGATTCATATTCTAAATCAAATGATATATCATATCTAGATTCTTCTTGTAATGCATTCATTACTCTAACATCTACTTGAGAACCATATGGATTTGATCCTATAAAAAGATTATTTCTTCCATCTCCATAAGTATCAATACTAATACCAATTACATCATCATTAAAAATGCCAAAATCATCTCTTTTTCTTATAGAAGCTCTTACAGTTTCTCTGGTTTTTGCATCAAATCTTAGGTATATGTGATAATCAGAATATAAGATATACCCAGATGTTTCTACAATTGGTTTAGTATTATAACCTGGTTCAGTTTCATAATTTAGATCAATTTTAACAGCTTTTTCCCATTCTTCTTGATTAATGATTCCATCAATTGAAATTGAATTATCCGATATTTTTATAGGCTCATAATTTTTTTGGGCTTTAGTTTTAATAGAAAAAATTAAAATAAATAATAAAAAGATATATTGTTTCATTTTCAAAATGTGGTACGAATATAGTTTATTATATGTTTTAGAATAAAAAATATAAATTTGTTTATGCCAACATATTACATTACAACTTTAAATTTTGCTATTCCTTTTTTTATTACTCTTATAGCATTTGAAATAATCTTTTCTAAAGTATATAACAAAGATTATGTCATCAGAAGTATGGATACTTTATCTAGCTTATGTTCTGGATTAACCAACATAGTTAAAGATGTTTTAGGTCTAACAATCATTATAGTTTCGTATTCATATATGGTAGAAAATTTAGCAGTTTTTAAAATTGAATCTTCATTATTAGTATATGTTATTGCGTTTATAGGTATAGACTTTGCTGGATACTGGGTTCATCGAATTAATCATAGNATTAATTATTTTTGGAACCATCATATTATCCACCATAGTAGTGANGAGTTTAACTTAGCATGNGCTTTAAGGCAATCAATTTCAAATTTCTTTTCTATTTCATTTATATTTTTANTTCCAACTGCATTAATTGGAGTTCCNGCAGAAGTTGTNGGTGTACTTGCACCNCTNCATCTTTTTGCTCAGTACTGGTACCATACNAGGCTTATTGGAAAGCTTGGTTTTTTAGAATATATAATTGTTACTCCCTCTCATCACAGAGTTCATCANGCTATAAATAAGGAATATCTTGATAAAAATNTATCNCAGGTATTTATAGTATGGGATAAATTATTTGGGACATTTCAAGAAGAGTTAGATGATGTTCCGCCAGTTTATGGTGTAAAAAGACCCNTAAGGTCTTGGAATCCAATTAAAATAAATTTTTCTCATCTNTTTCTTCTCATTAGAGATGCTTGGCGAACCACAAACTTTNTAGATAAATTTAAAATATGGTTTATGCCTACTGGTTGGAGGCCAGAAGATGTTGANAAAAAGTANCCTATTAAATCTATTGATTCNGTGTATGACTATAAAAAATANTATCCAATANTATCCANAGAATTACAGTATTGGTCATGGTATCAATTTATAGTAGTTTTTATATTTATAATGTACTTTATTAATAATCTACATATTATTTCTTTTACNGATGCAACCTTATTTGCAGCCTTTATTTTTATNTGTATTTANAGTTTNACAAGTTTAATGGANAAAGAAAAAAATTCTTGGATTGTAGAATTTATTAAACTCTCATTTGGATTTTTGCTTTTGGTTTATACAAATAACTTTTCTGAACTTGAGACTATAATACCTTTCTATGAAATTATTATTTCATCATANTTGATAATATCATTTTTGGTAGTGACCTNTTTTAATAGGTACGAANTAAGATTACAAAATTAGTTTTTCAAAAAAGGATATCTGTAATTTTTTGGTGTATTATAAACTTCTTTAATAGTTCTTGGAGAAACCCATCTTAGAAGATTAAGATAAGATCCTGCTTTATCATTTGTTCCAGANGCTCTTCCNCCACCAAAAGGNTGTTGACCNACAACNGCACCAGTAGGNTTNTCATTAATATAAAAATTTCCTGCAGAATATTCTAAAGCATTCATAGCTTTGTCAATTGCANCTTGTTCTGAAGCAAATATTGCTCCAGTTAAAGCGTACGGTGATGTCTCATCAACAAGTTTTAAAGTATTATCAAATTCCTTGTCTTCATAAATNTAGATACATGTAACAGGTCCAAAAACTTCTTCTACCATTAACTTATTNTTAGGATTACTCGTAACAAAAACAGTAGGATTAATAAAATANCCTTTTGAACTATCATAATTTCCTCCAGTAAGAAGTTCTAAGTCTTTATCTTTCTTGCCATCTTCAATATATGAAACTATTTTATTGAAAGCTNTCTCATCTATTACTGCATTCATGAAATTAGAAAAGTCATCAGGCTCACCAATTTTAATTGTCTTTATTTCATCTNTAAGTTCTTTTTTTATACTTNGCCATAAAGATTTAGGTAAATAAATTCTAGATGGAGCACTACACTTTTGNCCTTGAAACTCAAAACANCCCCTAATAATTGCAGTTGAAACTTCTTTTGAGTNAGCAGATTTATGTGCAACTATAAAATCTTTTCCTCCCGTTTCACCTACAACTCTTGGATATGAATTGTAGTTATCAATATTTTGACCAATTTCTTTCCATAAGTGTTTAAATACTCCAGTACTTCCAGTAAAGTGCAAGCCAGCAAAATCTTTATGTTTAAATATTATGTCTCCAGCATCAGGTCCGTCTACATANATAATATTTATCACTCCATCAGGAAGACCAGCNTCTTTAAACAAATCCATAATAACTTTTGCTGAATAAATTTGAGGNTATGCAGGCTTCCAAATTACAGTATTACCCATTAAAGCAGGACTAGCNCATAAATTNCCAGCAATAGAGGTAAAGTTGAAAGGACTTATTGCAAAAACAAAACCTTCTAATGGTCTATAATCTAATCTATTCCACATANCTTCTGAGGATTCCGGTTGATTTTTATAGATTTCTTCCATATAGGAAGCATTAAATTTTAAGAAATCTATAAACTCACATGCAGCATCAATTTCAGCTTGAAATACATTTTTTGATTGNCCTAGCATNGTTGAAGCATTTATTTTAGATCTATANGGNCCAGCAAGTAGTTCAGCAGCTTTTAAAAATATTGAGGCTCTACTTTGCCACGACATTGCTCCCCATTTCTTCTTTGCTTTTAATGCTGCATNAATTGCTAATTTTACATGTGATTTATCTCCTTCATAAAAATTTCCTAAATGTAGGTTATGGTCGTGAGGTGATGTAATTTTTATTTTTTTATTTGTAGTNANTTCTTTACCATCAATTATCATNGGGANATCAATTGTNTCACTCCTCATNTTATTAAGAGTAGTTAACAATTCTTTTTTTTCTGGTGAACCATTTNTATATTCTTTTACTGGCTCGTTAATTGGAATTGGTATTTCAAAAAATGCGTTATTCATAATTCTTAATTTATTGTTTCCAGGTTTTTATTTCTATTTTATTTCTAGCTAACTCCCTATTAGAGTACATNATATCATANGCTTCTAAATCTTTTTTCAATTGTTCATCTTTATCTAAAAATTCAAAAATTTGATCAACTATGTCCAATGCTTCTTCTCTTAATGAGTAAAAAATAAATTGNTCTTTGTTTTCAGAATTAAGTAAACCTGAGTTTTTTAAGTAATATATATGTCTNGATGTTTTAGTTTGGGTAAAATCTAATATCATTTCAAGATCAGAGATTGATGCATCTTTTCGATTAGCCAAAATATNTAATATTCTAATTCTAGATACATCAGAAAAAGATTTAAATATTGTNCTTCCGTATTCAATATTAAATTTTTTTAATCTCATTTCTGTTAAATATTGTTATTACAAACTATTCTAACTAAAAAAAACATATTTATTAAGTAATTTAGCATGTTATTTTAAAAAAGGTAACATTTTAGAAATGATACTCAATAAAAAATTAATATTATTTTTTGTAATTATAATATCATTGAATTCAATCAATGATNTNTATTCTCAGGGNNAACAAAAGATTATTCAACTATCTGGAGTAGTTGTTGGTCAAGATAGTATTTCAGGAGTAGGAGGTGTACATATTTATGTTCCAAAAGCAGGAAGAGGAACTACATCAAACCCTTATGGNTATTTTGCTATGCCTGTTTTAGCGAGAGATAGTATTATTGTNAGTGCTATTGGATATCAAAAACAAAGTTTTATCATGCCTGGTGATAAAGGAGAATCAGTTACCTTATTCATTGAATTAAAACCTGATACTACTATTCTTCCAGAGCTTGAAATATTTCCTTATCCTACAGAGGAATTATTTAAGAAAGCAGTTCTAGCTATTGAATTACCTAATAGACAGGATTTAGATAATATGGATAAGTCTTTAGACAAGGATCTTTTAAGGAGAATGTATAATAACGAGCCAATGAGTGCTAATATGAATTATAAATACTTTATGGATCAACAGATGATGGCAACATCGACAAAGTATCAATTACCATCAAACCCATTATTAAACCCTTTTGCATGGATCAAGTTCATAAAGGCAATTAAAAATGGGGATTTTAAAAAGAAAGACTAGTTACAGTTAACCTCAATTAATGAATAATCAACTACATTTTTATCTATATTAATTGCTTTATTCCAGTCTTCACAAGCAGATTTTATCATTCCTAAGTCATAATAGATACTACCTCTATTTATATAATAATTAGCATTTTCAGAATTTATATTTATTGCTCTATTAATGTCCTCTAAAGCTCTTCTACTATTACCTGAAATAAAGTATGATATACCCCTTTCAAAAAATGCAATTTCTTTTTTTTCATTTATACTTATAGCAGAATCATAATATGATATTGATAACTCATTTTTACCAATAAATGAATATGAATGACCAAGATAAAAATAGTAGTCATAGTTTTTTATCTTATTTTTTGTTTTTAATAAATATATAGCCTTTTCGTATTTACCCTTTTGGTATTTTTTAACTGCTTTTTTAAGATTATTTTCTAATGAAATAATAGATATAATTATAAAAAAAATACTTTTTATCATAGTAGCCCTGACAAGAGTCGAACTTGTATCTAAAGTTTAGGAAACTTCTATTCTATCCATTGAACTACAGAGCCAATGAACAAAAATAAATTTCATTTATAAATAAACAATATAATTAGTAGCTTTAAGTTTCATTCAAAAATCACTAAATGGCTGAAGAATTTAAGAAGAAAAAGGACGAGATATATAAACTTGTTATGGAATTTGAGATGAAGATGAAGAATAATATTGATATATATTATGATTCTGAATCATATGAAAAAATTACTAAATGGTATATTGATAATCATAAATTTAAAATTGGTCTCAAAGCAGTAGAATTTGCTTTATCACAACATCAATATTCATCTGACTTATTAATACAAAGGGCAAATATTTTAATTGCATTACAAAAATTTTCTGATGCTTTGATTTCTCTTGAAAAAGCTCATTCACTTAATCCAACTGATGAAAACATTTTTATATTGATTGGTCAAGTTAAAATTATCTTAGGGAATTATAAAGGAGCAATCTCAATCTTGAATAAAGCATTAAATTATTCTGAAAATAAAGATGAAGTAAATTATCAAATTGGTTTAGCATATCAAGCCCAAAAAAAATATAAGAATGCTTCGATATACTTTAAGAAATCAATAGAAATTAATATAAATCATGAAAATGCATTATATGATTTAGCATATTGTCTAGAGTTAACTGGTGAGTTAGAGAATAGTATTCATTATTATAAAAAATTTATAGATGAAGATCCATATTCAGAATATGCTTGGTATAATCTGGGTAACATATACTTTAAATTAAAAAATTATAAAAAATCTGTTGAATCATTTGAATTTGCTATTGCTATAGATGAAGAATACGCAAGTGCTTATAATAATTTAGCCGAGTCATATCTAAACTTAAAAAATTATGAATTAGCTAAAGTTAATTTCTATAAATCTTTAGAACTTGATGGGCCATCTCCTGAAATATATTCAGCTATTGGAAGATCTTATTATTATTTAGATGATTTTGCTACATCAATTAGTTACTTTCAAAAGTCAATAAAAATTGATCAATTTTTTAAGGAATCTTATTTTTGGCTAGGTAAATCATTAGTTTCTCTTGATAAATGGTTTGAAGCAATTCATTATTTTAAAAAAGCTAATAAGCTTAATAATGATAATATAGACTATATCAAGTCATTAGCTTTTGCTGAATACAAAGTTGGTAATATGGTATCAAGTATAGATTTATATAGTAAAGCTTTACAAATTGATCCATCTGATTTTAAAATCTCTTTGGACTTCTCATTTATTTATTATGAAAGTGGTGATATAGAAAAAGCGATTAAAATAATTAAAGATGGAATTGAAGAAGATCCTGGTGAGTCTCTTTTGTATTATAGGCTTGTTATTTATTTAATGGATTCAGGAAGATATAAAGAGTCTATTAATGTATTAGAAAGTGCTCTTTCTCTTAATTTTGATAATCATGAGGTACTTTTTGATTTTGTACCTAATTTTGAAACTCAATCTGCATTAATTAGAGTAATTAATCAGTATAGAAAGAAAAATTTAAAATGAATTTTAATCTTAAAAATTTACCAGATAGAACTATAAAGCCAAGAGATTATGGAATAACAATGGTTATTGATAAAGGTTCTAGTTTACAAGAATGTAAAAACTTAATAGAGTCTTCATCAAAATACATTGATTTTGTAAAATTTGGATGGACGACTGCAAACTTTTCAGAGAATCTAGTTGAGAAAATAAGGTTATTTAAAGATGCTGATATTAATGTTTACTTTGGAGGTACTCTTTTTGAAGCTTTTGCAATTAGAGATCAGTTTGAAGACTATATCAAAATATTAAAAAAGTATGACCTTCAATATGCTGAAGTTTCTGATGGATCTATTTCTATACCTCATAAGAAAAAATGCGAATACATAGAAAAACTTTCAAAACATGTCACAGTTTTTTCCGAGATTGGTTCTAAAGATGAAAAAAAGATAATTCCACCNTATAAATGGATAAGACAAATGAAAGCAGAATTAAATGCTGGTTCATGGAAGGTAATTGGAGAGGCTAGAGAATCGGGTAGTGTAGGTTTATTTAGGTCTTCAGGTGAAGTAAGACAAGGGCTTGTTGAAGAAATATTGACAGAGATCCCAACTGAAAAAATATTATGGGAAGCTCCTTTAAAGGCTCAGCAAGTATGGTTTGTTAAGTTATTAGGACAAGATGTTAACCTTGGAAATATTTCTGGAAATGAAGTGATTTCATTAGAGACAATTAGAGTAGGGTTGAGAGGTGATACATTTAATAAGTATTTATAATGCCATTTTCTGAGCGCTTTTTTCTTTTATTAAAAGGTATGGCTATGGGAATTTCAGATTTAATACCTGGAATTTCAGGTGGTACTATTGCATTGCTCTTAGGAATTTATAAAAAATTTATTAAGTCTCTAAAATCAATTAATCATTCTACATTAATTTATTTACTCAAATTTGATTTTAAAAAATTAAATGATCAANTGAATTTTAATTTCATTCTGCCANTATTTATAGGAATAATAATTTCTATTTTTCTTTTTTCTTCTTTAGTGTCTTATCTATTGATTAATTATAAAATTTTAGTTTATTCATTTTTTTTTGGATTAATTTTTTTTTCATCATTAAGATTGATCAAGTCTCTAAAACCAAATTCTTCAATTGATTATTTACTAATTTCTTTAGGGTTAATTACAGGTTTATCATTTTTATTTATTGGAAATTTGTATATATCAGATAGCTTAGTATCAATATTCATTTCTGGGTTCATTGCTATTTCTGCAATGCTTCTCCCAGGAATTTCTGGAAGCTACATATTACTTATTTTAGGGAAATATCAATTTATGTTAGATTCAATATCTTCATTATTATGGACTAATATTTTGGTTTTTGCCTTTGGAGCTGTTTTTGGAATTTTATCATTCTCTAAAATTATTTTTTGGTTGTTAAATAAATATTATAAATCAACTATTTTATTTCTTTCAGGAATAATGCTGGGTGCATTAATTAAAGTATGGCCATGGCAAAATAATAATGATTTAATTTTANCCNTTAACAATATTTCTGATTTAATCCTGCCAATTATAATTTTTATAATATCTGGTGTAATATCATATTATCTTAATACAAAATGAGAAAATTTGGGTTAATTGGATTTCCTTTAGAGCATTCATTTTCAAAATCATATTTTGAAAAAAAATTTATTAAACTTCAAATTGAAGATGTTAATTATGAAAATTATGAATTAGATAATATAAATCATTTGCATAATTTGATAGAAAAAGAGCCTGGTATAAATGGATTAAATGTAACGATACCCCATAAAGAAAATATTATTAAATTTTTACATGANGTTGATGACGAGGTAAAAAAAATTGGATCTGTTAATGTTATTAAATTTCAAAATGGTAAGCTTAAGGGATTTAATACAGATCATTTAGGTTTTAAAGAAAGTTTACTNAAATGGATACCNAATAGAAACTTTTCAGCTTTAATCTTAGGGTCTGGAGGAAGTTCTAATGCAATAAGATATTGTCTAAAAAAACTCAAAATTCCATTTAAAATTGTATCCAGAAATTCAGGTGACTCCAAAATCACATATAACGAATTAAGAAAATCTAGAGCTCTATCAGATTATAATTTAATAATAAATTCTACGCCTTTAGGTATGTATCCTCATATTCAAACTTTTCCCGATCTGGATTATGAATTATTAACTGATAAACATTATGTCTTTGATTTAGTATATAATCCTAGAGAAACAAAACTTTTATCCATTTCAAAAAATAAAGGTGCAAAGACAAAAAATGGATACGAAATGTTGGCTATCCAAGCAGACTTGTCTTGGGAAATATGGAATAATTAAATTATAGTATTTTGAAATTTGATTTAAAATCGGAGTTTTCTCCAAAAGGAGATCAACCTAGGGCAATTAAAGAATTAGTTGATGGAATTGATAATAATCAAAAATCCCAAGTTTTATTAGGGGTCACTGGTTCTGGAAAAACTTTTACAATGGCTAATGTTATTAATAAAATAAATAAACCAACTTTAATTATTTCTCATAATAAAACGTTAGCTGCTCAATTATATGGAGAGTTAAAAAATTTTTTTCCCAATAATTCTGTTGAATATTTCATTTCATATTATGATTATTATCAACCTGAGGCATATATACCAAGTTCAAATGTCTATATAGAGAAAGATTTATCTATTAATGAGCAAATTGAAAAGTTGAGGCTGAGTGCAACATCTGCTTTGCTTTCGGGGAGAGAAGATGTAATTGTAGTTGCGTCTGTATCTTGTATTTATGGGATTGGAAATCCTGATGATTTTGGGAAAAATATATTAGAAATTAAAGTAGGTCAAAAAATAATTTTAAAAGAGTTTCTTTTTTCATTAGTTGACATACTTTATGAGAGATCTCATGACGAAGAATTTAAGAGAGGAATGTTTAGATTAAAAGGAGACACTCTTGATATTTATTTAGCTTACGAAGATTATATTATAAGAATAATTTTTTGGGGTGATGAAATAGAATCAATTCAAAAAGTTGATCCAAACTCTGGAAGATCGATTTCAAATGAAAATTATATTAAAATATATCCTGCTAACTTGTTTGTTACATCAAAGGAAACTATAGATATAGCACTTAAAGAAATTGAAGATGATCTAGACAAACAGATTAATTTTTTTGAAAAAGAAGGTAGATTTAGTGAGGCAAAAAGAATAAAAGAAAGAACAGAATTTGATATAGAGATGATTAGTGAAATTGGATACTGTTCAGGAGTAGAAAATTATTCAAGATATTTTGATAGAAGGGATCCTGGCAAAAGACCATTTTGTTTAATTGATTATTTCCCTGATGATTTCTTGATGTTCATTGATGAAAGTCATGTGACCATACCTCAGATCAGAGCAATGTGGGGAGGAGATAGGTCAAGAAAGATGAATTTAGTAGATTTTGGTTTTCGTCTACCATCTGCTTTAGATAATAGGCCCTTAAACTTTCAAGAATTTGAATCTTTAATTAATAAAGTTGTATTTGTTGGTGCGACACCTTCTGACTATGAGCTATCTTGTTCAGATGGTATTATTGTTGAGCAAATAATTAGACCAACTGGATTATTAGATCCACCTATAGAGGTAAGAGAAACTGAAAACCAGATTGACGACATTATAAATGAGATTCATAAAAGAATAAAAAATCATGAAAGAGTTTTAATTACAACTTTAACTAAAAGGATGTCAGAAGAGTTAAATAAATATTTAAATAATAATGGAATAAAAGCTAGATATATGCATTCAGAGATAGATTCTTTAGAAAGAGTCAATATCTTAAGAGATTTGAGACTGGGGAATTTTGATGTTTTAGTCGGTGTTAACTTATTGAGGGAAGGGCTAGATTTACCTGAAGTATCTTTAGTAATTATTTTAGATGCTGATAAGGAAGGGTTTTTAAGAAATGAAAAATCTTTAATTCAAACTGTGGGAAGAGCAGCAAGAAATGTTAATGGTTTTGTCATTATGTATGCTGATAAGATAACAAAATCTATGAAGTCTACAATTGATGAGACTAATAGAAGAAGAAAAATTCAAAATAATTACAATAAAAAAAATAATATTATTCCTAAAACTATATCTAAATCTAAAGAGAATATTTTAGCTCAAACAGCAGTAGCGCAAGAAAAAAAGACTACAAACAAGTTTGTTTCAAATCTTGAAATAGATCCTGTAATAAAAAACATGTCTAAGATTGAAATTAAAAAAATTATGGAGAAAAATTCGCTGGAAATGACTAAATCAGCAGAAAAACTTGACTTTTATGAAGCTGCTAGGTTAAGAGATGAAAATATTGAGTTGATGAAAATAATTGAAAATAAATCATAATGATGGTAATTGCCATCCATTATTATATTTAGGAACAATAAGGTTGTTGGCTGAGGAATTATCAAAATTATTTTTTTCTTCATTCCATCTTATTTTTGATCCACTTCTAAAAGCAACATTGCCCATGTGTGCAACTTTTGAAACTTGACTCCCACTTTCTATCCCACAGTTTAAAATTGATGGATCATTTTTTTTAATACTATCTACAAAGTTTTCTGTATGTAAATCAAGTGCGTTGCCATACTTTTTTCGAACTTCATCCCAGTTAAAAGTAGTTCTTGGGACTTCTTGAATAAATAAGTCTCCACCATTACGGTGATCTTTTTCTGGAATTACTTCCCATCCAGTCCTATTTACTACTATAGTTCCTTTACTTCCAATGAATGC
>NZVP01000049.1 GCA_002697405.1 Flammeovirgaceae bacterium | reverse complement strand
CATTATTATTTGTTGCTATAGTTTTTGCTGCTATCGGAAGTAGTTTTCCAGACACAATCATTTCGTATAAAGATGCTCAAAAAGGAAATTATGATGACGCTGTTTCTAATGCTTATGGTAGTAATATTTTTAACCTTTGTGTGGCGTTAGGTCTTCCTTTATTTTTTTTCACATTTATTTATGGGCCTATTGAATTAACACCTGAAATTGTTGATTTAATCTCTAGTCTTTCTTGGTGGTTTTTTAGTCTAACTTTCTTTTCGATTTTTCTTTACACAAGGCCTGGTGGTGTTACACGAAACCAAGCTTTTGTGTTAATTTTATCATATATTATTTTTATACTCTTTATCTTCTGGAGTGCTTATAATTCTGACGGGGTTTTTATAAACTAAAAAGAGTTTGAATTTAATAAAGGCAAAAACTATATTTATAATTCTATAATATATAGATTGCTTAAAACTTAGAAACACAAAATATGAAAAATTTTATACTAATTACGCTTATCTTTTCTTTGTTTTCGTGTAAAGAAAACACTGTTCCTTTTGATCAAAAAACATCGGATGTTATTAATACTTTTTATAGTGATGCTTTAGAGTTAAGAGAAAGTTATGAATTATTAAGGGTTCTTTCAAAAGACATTGGCGCTAGACCTAGTGGTTCAGAGGGGGCAAAAAAAGCTGTGNTNTGGTCAAAAGAAGTAATGGAAAATTATGGTTTTGATTCTGTTTATTTACAAGAGGTTATGGTACCTCATTGGGAAAGGGGTGAGTTAGAGGAAGCTTTCTTTTATGATGGAAAAGAAAAAATAAACCTTTCAATATTAGGCGCTGGTGGTACTGTTTCTACGACTGAAAAAGGGATAACAGCTGAAGTTGTTGAGGTTTCTTCATTAGATGAGGTAGATCAGCTGGGTGAAGAAAACATAAAAGGAAAGATTGTTTTTTACAACAAAGGTTTTAACCAAAGATACATTAATGTGGGTGCTTCGTATGGAGAAACAGGGTTTCAACGAAGAACTGGGGCTGTAAAAGCTGCAGAACATGGTGCTGTAGCTTCTGTTTTTAGATCTTTATCTTCCTCTACTTATGAGGATTTCCCTCACACAGGTGGTATGTCTTACAAAGAGGGGGTAGATAGTATTCCTCATGGTGGTTTGGGGGTTTTGTCTGCAGAAAAATTATCTAAAGNAATCAACAAAAACCCAAATTTAAAACTTACGGTAAAATTATCAGGCACATGGTATCCGGATGCTTTATCTCATAATGTTGTTGGTTTNTTAAGGGGTCAAAAAAANCCTGAAAAAATCATAACGGTTGGTGGTCACCTTGATTCTTGGGATATTGGAGAGGGTGCTCACGATGATGGCGCTGGTTGTGTTCATTCTATTGGTGCTTTGAGGTTGTTTCAAAAACAAAACATAAGACCTAACAATACGATTAGAGCTGTAATGTTTATGAATGAAGAGTTTGGTTTAAGGGGGGGGTTGAAGTATGCGGAGATAGCGGTTAGAGATGGTGAACAGCACATTGCGGCTATAGAAAGTGATGCTAGTGGTTATGTTCCTAGGGGGTTTGGTTTTTCTGGTAGTGAAGAGCAGCTTGAAAAAATACAAGATTGGTTAAAATATTTTGATATAAACACTATATCATATTTCAAAAAAGGTGGTGGTGGTGCCGANATTGGTCCTCTTCACAGGCAGACGGGAACACCAATGTTTGGGTTAAGTATTGATGGTCAAAAATATTTTGAAATGCACCATACNGCTAAAGATGTTTTTGAGTTGGTTCACGCTAGAGAATTAGAGTTGGGTACAGCNTCTTTAGCTTCCTTGATTTATCTAATTGACCAATATGGTTTATAGGAAACGTATTTTTGTTACCTGTTTTTTGTTTTTTTTTCTTTTTAGTTTCTCAACCTATCCTCATGCTGTTTATGTGAGTGTGTGTAATATCTATGAAAAAAACAACTCCTCTTTTTTTTCCATGAGAATGTTTAAAGATGATATTTTTGATGCTTTGAAACTAAGGGGGTATTCTAAAGATTTAACTGAAAAAGAAAAAAAATCTATTATTTCTTATGTTCAAAAAAACTTTATTGTATCTGTTAATGAAAACATTAAAACACTAAACCTAAGTCGTTTTGTTTTTGAGGGTAGTGATTACACTGAGACCGCTAATATTGTTTTTGTTTTGGAGGAGTCAATGAACAATAAAAACTTGAAGGTTCAAAATACAATCTTATTTGATGTTTTAGAAGAACAAACAAACATAGTAGGTGTTAAAATAAACAACACAAAAAAAAACCTTAACATTTAACAAAAACAAAAAAGAAAATTGGGTACAAATCAATTAAAAGTGTTGATTGGTTCAAAAAACCCAACAAAAACAAATGCTGTTAAGGGTGCGTTTGAAAGGGTTTTTAAAAACAAAAAAATAGATATTAAAGGTAAAGGTGTGGGGTCNGGGGTTTCGGATCAACCAATGAGTGATATAGAAACAAAACAAGGGGCAAAAAATAGACTAAAAGAATTAAAAAAAGGTGAGGCTGATTATTATGTTAGTATNGAGGGTGGNTGTGATTACATAAGTGGAAAACTGTTTGCTTTTGCGTGGGTAATAACTGAAAACAAGAAAAAAATGAAAGGTACAGGGAAAACATCAATGTTTCAGTTGCCAAAAAAAATTCAAAACCTTATTGAGGAGGGGATGGAACTTGGTGAGGCTGATGATTTTGTTTTTAAAAGAAAAAACTCTAAAAAAAAAGACGGCGCTGTTGGAATATTAACCAACGGTTTGATAGACAGAAGAAAGTATTATGAGGAAGCTGTTGTTATGTCATTAATTCCTTTTTTAAATAAAGATTTGTTTAGTTAGAAAGAAACTCTTTAAGCAGTTCTGTTTCTGTTTTTGTTTTTTTNTTAAAATAAAAAAGTTTGTTTCTTGTTGCTGTGTGTTCTAAAACTAAAACCAACATCTCTTTATTAGAGTTTTCTTCTAAACCAACAATCCCATANGTTTTGTTAAGAAATGATTCTGTACCAATATAAAAACTGATAAAATAATTGATTCCGTTAGANTAATAAAACCGATAGTCTTCTTTTTTATCAACCCTAACTAAGCCTAGTTTTTGGTCAATCTCATACGTTTTTGTTGTTCCGATTTTTTGGTTTTTTAAGTCTGGTTTTAATAAAATTTTATTGAACGGTTTTACTTTGACTTTTTTTATAACCTCTGGTTTGGGCGAATATAAAAACGTCTTTTGTTTTGTGGGGGTTTTTAAAAGCTCTTCTTTTAATCTTAACAAAACAGAGTCTCCTTTAATTGATTTGAACGGGGCTTCTTTTTCATTAATTATATAGTTAGTTGTAAACAAACCTATNTCTTGTTTTNTTTCATTATAAAACAAAATGTTAGTTATCTCTCTGTTTTTAAAATATTCGAATAGGTTTTGTTTAACCTCAGTAGAGGTTTTTATATTAACCACATCAACATAATTAACAACATCAAGGCCTAACGATATAAGGTTTTTGTGGATTTTGGTTAAGGTGTTTTTTTCCTTTGTTTTGTCTAATAAAGAAAAAACAACAGCGGTTTTATTATAAGGAGATTGTTGACCNTATAAACCAATNGTTATAAGTGTGAAAAAAGACATTAAAAGTTTTTTAATGTTATTCTTTATGCTCATTGTAAAACCCCTCTTTTTGTTTTTTAATAAAGTGTAATTTATGAAATTAATTGAAGATAGGTTTTTATCTTAGTTGATAAGATGATTGATAAATTAGAAGAGTTAAATAAAAAATATCTAGAGGTTGAGGGTGAACTATCAAAACCAGACACNGTCTCAGANATGAANCTTTTTAAAAAANTAAATAAAGAATATAAGTCTCTAGGAAAAATTGTAAAAGAGTTTGTGAAATATAAATCAACTTTGANGGGGGTTGAAGAGGCTAAAAAAATTATAGANACAGAAAAAGATGAAGAGTTTAGGGAAATTGCAAAAAAAGAACTTGAAATTTTGTTGATAAAAAAAAACAAACAAGAAGAGGCTCTAAAGGTTTTGTTAATTCCAAAAGACCCTAACGATGAAAAAAACGTGATATTAGAGATTCGTGCTGGAACAGGGGGCGATGAAGCTGCTATTTTCGCGGGAGATTTATTAAGAATGTATCAGTTATATTCTGAAAAAAACAAATGGTCTTTTAATGTAATTAATTATAACGAAGGTTCTTCTGGGGGGTATAAGGAAATTGTGTGCTCTGTTGAGGGTGAAGATGTTTATGGTAAGTTAAAGTTTGAGGCAGGAACACACAGGGTTCAAAGGGTACCTAACACCGAAACACAAGGTCGGGTTCATACCTCAGCGGCAACTGTTGCGGTTCTTCCAGAAGCTGAAGATGTTGAGCTAGACATAAACCCTTCCGACATAAGAAAGGACACTTACCGGGCCTCTGGTGCTGGTGGGCAACACGTTAACAAAACAGAGTCAGCCGTTAGGTTAACCCATGAACCCACAGGTGTGGTTGTTGAGTGTCAAGATGGTCGTTCTCAACACGCAAACTATGATAAAGCTATGAAGGTTCTTAGGTCAAAGCTCTATGAGCTTGAAATCAAAAAGCAGAATGAAGAGATAGCGGGGCAAAGAAAAAGTATGGTGGGCTCTGGGGATAGATCAGATAAAATAAGGACCTACAACTATCCACAAGCGCGGGTTACAGACCACAGAATAAACCATACCGTTTATAACTTAACAGAAATTGTTTCGGGTGACCTTTTTTCTTTTACGGAAAAACTTAGAATTGCAGAAAACGCAGAAAAGATGAAATCTGGAAATAATGATTGATCAAAAAGAGATTCTTCTTCCTTCTTATGAAAGGGGTTTTCATATAATTTCAACCATTATTTTTGACCAGCTCCCAAAAATAACTGGCGTTGTTCATGTTTTTATAAAGCACACCTCCGCTAGCCTAACAATAAACGAAAACGCTGACCCAAGTGTAAGAGATGATTTTGAAACACATTTTAATATGTTGGTTTCTGAAAACGACACACACTATAAGCATACTTTTGAGGGACCAGACGATATGACATCGCATATTAAGTCTAGTCTTTTAGGAAACTCGGTTTCGTTTCCAATTAAAAACGGTGTTCCTTTGTTGGGAACTTGGCAAGGAATATATTTGTGTGANCATAGAAATAGAGGNGGGAGAAGAAAAATAGTTATTACAAGTTATGGAGAGGTTAATTAGTCTTTTTTTTATTTTAATTATAACNGGGTGTGGTGTTGATGAACCTTTGTATGATTATGATGTTGAAGAAAAAATCTTGAATATGGGTTACGCTATTCCTGAACCATCAAAGCCAATAGCAAACTATGTCCCGGCTGTTTCTTTTTCAGAGTCTGCTGAAACAAANTTGGTTTATGTCTCAGGCACAGGACCCAAAATGGTTTCTGGAGAATATATAACAGGAAAGGTTGATANGGATTTGTCAGTAGAAGAAGGATATGAGGCCGCAAAACTTACCGCACTAAACATACTTGGTTCCTTAAAAGGAGAAATAGGAGATTTAAATAAGGTGGTTCGTGTTGTTAAAGTAATAGGAATGGTAAACTCAACCCCCACATTTAATCAACAGCCNGCAGTAATCAACGGGTTTTCAGATTTTATAGTTGAGGTTTTTGGAGAAAGAGGAAAACACGCGAGGTCTGCTGTTGGAATGGTTTCTTTACCNAGTGATATAGCTGTAGAAATTGAGGTTGTTGTAGAGGTTTTAAATTAAAGGTTCTCAAAAACACCACAAACACCTTGTCCCCCTCCAACACAAGCTGTAACAATGCCGTATTTTTGGTTCCTTCTTTTCATTTCGTTAATTAATTGTATTGAGAGNTTGGCTCCCGTCATGCCGAGTGGGTGTCCTAGAGCAACAGCCCCTCCGTTTACATTTACTTTATCTNTATCAAAATCTAATGCTTTTATTACTGACAAAGCTTGGGCNGCAAAAGCTTCGTTTAGTTCTATCTGATCAATGTCTGATGTTTTAAGNCCTGCTATTTTTAAGGCTTTTGGTACAGCTTGAGCTGGTCCTATTCCCATTATACTTGGTTCAACCCCAGCGGTTGCGTAAGAAATCATCCTTGCTATAGGTTCTAGATTAAGCTTTTTAACCATTTCCCCAGACATAACCACAACAAAAGCAGCACCATCAGACATTTGAGAAGAGTTTCCTGCCGTTACTTGCCCGCCTATTTTAAACGCTGGCTTAAGAGCNGAAAGAGCTTCGATCGTTGTTGTTTTTCTTGGACCCTCATCCTCTTCAACCTTCCATTTTGTTTTAGTTCTTTTACCACCAACAACTGTTACCTCCTCAACATCTATTGGTAAAATTTCATCTTTAAATAGTTTTTTTTCTAAAGCTTTAGTGGCTTTTTTATGAGAGTTTAAAGAAAAGAGATCAGAGTCTTCTCTTTTTATATCATACTCTAAAGCTAACTTTTCTGCCGTTAAGCCCATGTTCAGGTAGTATTCCGGGTTGTTTTGTGAAATATTATAATTAAGTGCTGATTTATATCCGGTCATTGGAACCATGCTCATTGACTCTGTCCCTCCTGCAATAACACAATCAGCAGACCCTGAGTTAATTTTAGCACATGCTAAATGAATTGCTTCTAGGCCTGACCCGCAATATCTGTTAATCACCAAACCAGGAACTTCTTTTGGTAAAGAAAGTAAAGATATATATCGCGCCATTTGCATTCCNTGTTCCGCCTCTGGCACAGCATTACCTACAATAAGATCGTCAACCATACCTCCNTCTAAACCATCTACTCTTTCTACTAACTTTTTAATTATTGTAGCGGCTANGTCGTCNGGCCTNACAAACCTAAGNCCTCCTTTTTTAGCTTTTCCAACAGGTGATCTTAAACCTGAAATTATATATGCTTCTTTCATCTTTAGTTTCTTAATGGTTTTCTTTTAAACAAAATAGAGTGCATTCTTTGTAGGGTTTTTTCCTCCCCACACAAGCTCACCATAGCTTCTCTTTCTAAATCTAGTAAATATTGTTCATCAACNTAACACTCTTGTGTTAAATCTCCCCCACACATAATATAGGCAAGTTTTTGGGCAAGCTTTTGATCGTAATCTGAAATATACATACCNTGTTTCATTGTTTCAATGCCTGCGTTAAACATTGCAATTGCCGCTCTTCCGTGAACTTTGATTTTAGATTTAACAGTGGGTTTAACGTAACCNAAAGAAACAATATTTAGCACCTTGTTTTTAGCATCTTTTAATAGGTTTTTTCGGTTAGCTGTATTTTTATTGTGTTTAAAAAAGCCCATAATCTGTGCTTCTACAGCAGAGGTACTTACTTTTGCTGAAGCAATAGTCATAAAAGAGTCCATAAGTTGATTAAACTCTGGNTCTCCTTTTTTGTANTTTGATGATACNCTCAAAACGGTTTCTTTTGTTCCTCCNCCTGCTGGTATGAGGCCTGCNCCTAACTCAACCAACCCCANATATGTTTCGTTGTGTGCTTGAACAGCATCAGCGTGCATGCTTAATTCGCACGCACCCCCTAAAGTTAGCCCAGACGTAGCAACCACAACAGGAACCGAGGAATACCTCACCCTCATAATTGTTTTTTGAAATGCGTCTATTGAGTTTTCAATTGCTTTAAAGTCTCTGTTTCCAGCCAACATAAAAACAGTACCTAGATCTGCTCCTGCTGAAAAATANTCTGCTTCATTTCCAATAACAAGGCCTAGNTGNTCTTTTTCACAAANNTCTATCGCTTTATTAATTCCCTCAAGAACATCTTTACCCATNGTATTCATTTTTGTGTGAAACTCTAAGTTTAAAACGCCGTCCTTCACATCATATAAAGTAACGCNTTTGTTAGACCAAACAACATCTTTTTCTTTAAAAGCATCTAAAACAATAAGATCTTTTGTGCCNGGAATAGGTATGTGTGTTTTTTTGTTAATATCATAATAGTGTTTTGTGTTATTAAAAAACTTATAGAATNTTTTTATACCCAAAGAAAGCATTTCTTCTATCCACTTTGCGGGCTCCATGTTCATGCTCCGCATTTCATNAACAACCTTTTCAACCCCTATTGTGTCCCATGTTTCAAACGGTCCTTTTTTCCAACCAAACCCCGAACAAATTGCGTTATCTATATTATAAATATCGTCGCTAACCTCAGGGATTCTTAAGGANCAATATCNAAAAGAATCATAAAATATCGATCTATAAAAGTCACCGTACTTTGAGGTTAAAGATGTTAATTTTATAATTCTGTTATCTAAACTTTCGTCTTTTTTAATCTCTAAGAGCTCTTTGTTGTCGGTGTTTTGGTATGTTTCGTAATTATGTGTTTTGAGATTGATTTCATAAAAGGTTTTTTTACCTTTCTCGTCTACTTCTTTTTTATAAAAACCCATACCTGTTTTGTCTCCCCATTGTTTGTTTTCGTATAGTTTTTTTACCGATTTTGGCAAACTAAACATAGAGACTGACTCATCATTTTTTAAGTCATTAAGTAAATTGTTAGAAACGTTTACTGCTGTGTCTAATCCTACAACATCCATTGTTCTAAATGTTGCCGATTTTGGTCTACCAATAATAGGCCCAGTTAGAAAGTCAACTTCCGAAACGGTCATATTATATTTTTCAACCGAGTGTATTGTAGACATCAAAGAATAGATACCTAATCTGTTTGCTATAAACGCTGGAGTATCTTTACATATTACCGTTTCTTTTCCTAGTGTAGTTGATCCAAAATCAACAAAAAAATCTACTAGCTTTTTATTAGTTTCTTTTCCAGGAATAATCTCTAACAGCCTTAAGTATCTTGGT
>NZVP01000048.1 GCA_002697405.1 Flammeovirgaceae bacterium | reverse complement strand
CCATCAGCCATCATTTCTAAAATTCTAGGGAAATATCTCTTTAAAGAAGAAACATAACCACCACCAGCAGAGAGGACAAGGGTTGCTCCCATATAATCTACTTCTTCATTGTAACTATCTTTTGATTGATTTTTTGTTCCATTTCCCATCATTGAACCAAGAAGACTAGAAACACCTTTAATATCACCTTCGAAGTCTGGGTAATTATCAATATCTAGATTAGCATAGGCTCTAGGCAATTTATTATTTTCAACAACAATTACTTTTAATCCATTATCCAAAACAAATGATTTTGGATTTCCTAAGTTAATCGATGGTGCTGGTCCAGCTTTTGGAGGTTGAGATCTATCAATTTGTGAATATGTTATATTCACTGATAATAGAATTAATAATATAATCTTTAAATATTTCATATAATTATTGTTTAGAACTTTCTGGTAAATAATCAATTACTGCTCTTGAATCTTTATTAAGATATTTATTAGCTACGTCTCTAATTTCTTCTTTTGTGATTGATTTATATATATCTAATCTTTCATTTATAAGGTTCACATTGTCATGAAGCAAATAATAAGATGCTAAAGAATTTGCAATCCCTGACATGCTTGCATTAGTACTAATAAAACTATTCTCAAATTCATTTTGTAACTTTTCGTATTCTCTGTCAGATATTAAATCACTTTTAAGTTTTTCAATTTCTTCATCAATATTATCATATAATGTTTGAAGAGTATTTTCACCAACAGGCAATGAGAGAATAACATAAACTCCATAATCTTCAAATGATAAATTTACAGCTTGAACTTGGACTGAAACTTTTTTATCATCTACCATTTTCTTGTAGAGTCTAGAGCTTTTACCACCACTTAATATTGAAGATATCATATCTAAAACATAGGAATCCCTATCTTTAAAAGATGGGATTCTGTAAGAAACAAGACCCATTGGCAATTGAATATTTGGATCATAAAATTTCTTTTTAATTTCAGCAGTTATAGGATCTTCAGTAATATTAATCCTTGGAACCTCTTCACCTCTTGGAATTGGACCAAAATAATCACTAATTTTTTTCTTAACATCATCAATTTCAAAATTACCTGCAACAACTAAAACCGCATTATTTGGAACATAAAATTTCTTGTTATATGCAATAAATTCATCGAGTGTTGCCGCATCAAGATGGTCCATTGAACCAATTGGAAGCCATCTGTAAGGATGTTTTGTAAATAAACTTTGGGTTATTTGAGGTAATAATTGACCATAGGGCCTATTATCATAGTTCGATCTTTTTTCTTCCTTTACAACTTCATTCTGAGTTTGAACACCAATCTCATCAATAACAGGATGCAACATTCTTTCTGATTCTAACCAAAGACCTAATTCTAATTTATTAGATGGAAAAAACTCAAAATAATATGTTTCATCATTAGAAGTATAAGCATTAAGTGACCCCCCATTACTTTCTACAATTTTCATAAATTGACCTCTATCTATATTTTCAGATCCCTCAAAAAGAAGATGCTCAAAAAAGTGAGCAAATCCAGTTCTATCAGGACTATCATCTTTAGAACCAACATGGTACATAACAGAAGTAACTGCTAATGGNACTGATTTATCTTGATGTAAGATCACGTGTAAACCATTATCAAGATCATATTCTATAAAATCTACATTTTGAGAAATAGAATCAAAATGTATCATCAGAATAATTAAGAGAGAAAGTAGTTTTTTCATCATATTTTTCTTTAAATGAGCTACGAATATAAATAAACTATAAGAATTCCTTAAATATTATCTAGTTAAGAATGGATATCAAAAACGAATAAGATGTTATTTATGTCTGTTAAATGATATTTGTTTTTGGGATTTNGATTTAAATCGCTTTTTATCTGAAGCACTTAAGGCTGAGTGTTTTGTCTTCCTATTATCAATACGTTTTCTCCAATTAAGAAAAGATTTTTCCTTTAAATTATTTCTCATAATAGAAATAATTTCTTTTTCTGAAATATCAAATTGAATTTTTATAGCATCAAATGGAGTTCTATCTTCCCAGCACATTTGAATTATTCTATCNATATCAGAACTATCAAATTTTTTCATAATATATAAAAAGCATTACTATCAATTTAACAGACCACAAAAAGGTTCGAACCCAATTAATATTTATTAATTTTTTAATTTCCTTAGAATCATTTTTTCTCGAAAGTATGTTATGAGATGGAACCATAATTATAAATGTTGTAAGCCATATACATAATAAAAGAATTAAACTTTTAACTAATAGAAAGTCTTTGGATAAATAAACTAAAACAATTANTGAGATTATTTCAAGAACCATNGCTGGAGCTACTATAATTGAGATAATATTTACATATTTTCTATGGTATTTATTAAAACTATTTTTATCAATAANAAGAAAGGTTGGATAAGTAATAAATTGAGTCATTATTATTACTCCAAGCAAGTAAACATTAATAACAATTTGAAAAAGTAATATTGATTCTATGCCCATGAGTAGAGTATAAAGACGAGTAAATAGACAAAAAGATATAATCGATACTGATTTCTANTTTTTAAGTATTCTTTATTGCCTGGATNAATATTTGAGATAAGACCAACTATTTCTTTTTTGAACAAAGGCTTAATATTAATTTTCCAATCATCAGTTTTATAAACAATTTTTCTAAATTTACTTCTGAAATATGTACTTGGAATACCCCAAATAATTAATAAAATGAACAAAAAATTCTTATCTAACATTTACTTATTTAAATCAATAATAGTTATTGTACTGTTTTTTGTTTTGATAAGTTGTAATTCATCAAAAAAAGAAGAAAATAATTGCACTTATAACAACATTAATAATTGTCAAGATTTTATATCTAAAATAATCTATGATAAAGGAAGTGTAATGCCACCAGATGGCATTGTCCCATTAGAAGACTGGACTTATTTTTTAGCATATTTTGATAGTAACACAAATAAGATAACTGAAAAATATATCAAAATGGATTGTAATTGTGATTTAGTTTTTTTTGGAGATGAAGATCCAAGAATTAAGAACACATTAAATTAAACATATAAACTTTTCCTTCGTAATAGGAATTATGTTTGGTCTATTTAAATCTAAAAAAGAGAAGCTTATTGATAAGTATAATAAGTTACTCAAAGAATCCTATAATCTTTCAAATGTCAGTAGAAAGGACAGCGATGCTAAGTTAGCAGAAGCAAATAAAATTCTTACTGAAATAGAAAAACTTTAAAGATGAGTGAATTCTCTCCTAATCTGACTCCTAAAGAGGTTATACAACTTGGTTCATTTGGAGGTATTTATTTTTATGATAACGGAGGAACAATAAATATTAATCATAAAGAATTTCCTTCAGATTGGTTCAAAGGATTAGATGAATTTCAATTTAAATCCAAAAAGTATAATAGAAAAGTAAATTATTTCAAGGTCAAATCTGGATTATCGCAAGAAGAATGGGAAGAAAAAGGATGGATAAATAATCAAGACCCTAGAGGTTGGTTTCAATGGTATTGTAGATATTTTCTTGGGAGAAGAACAGATGATGATGAAAGGCAAATTCAAAGATGGAATAATTTTTGTGGAGAAAAAGGGAGATGGAGAAATTACATTTATTCAAAAATTTTCAATAAGGGTACTACAATAGAAGATTTATCTTTTTCTCTAGCAGTAAGACAATCTTTATTACACTGGGGTTATATGATAAATAATGATGATTTTGATATGTGGAAATTAAAAAACAGATCTTAAAAACTATATTTTAATTGCAAATAATAACCTTTTAATAAATTTTTAAAATCTCCAAAATTATCTAAATAAAAATATTGAACAATTACGCCAGCATCTAGATTAGAACTTATATCATATGATAGGCTAGGTGAAATATACAACAACTTTATACCTTTTCCATACAATATATTTAGAGACATATTCAATGGTGGGGAAATTGGTTTATTAACTTGAAGTAAATAAGAATGTTTAGAAGGCATCAAATTTTTAGGTGATAAAACATTAGCATTTATATTTATTAAACTCAGAAAATTTGATTCATTCATTCCATTTGAATTATATAAATAGGATCCTAGAAAATAAAAACCATTTTTTGTAGAATAATCAAGAGATGAAGAAAAACTTAATGAATTTTCAATATTTTCTTTATCAAAGAAATAAGATAACTCTCCTTTAAATCCAGCATTTTTGATATTTCCTGCCCATCCTCCTCCTAAAACAATATCATTAAAATAATTTGCTGCTAGTAATTGAAAATCATAACCGAAGGAGTTTAGTTTATATAGACCAGCTAAAGCATAACCCTTCCTTTCATTGGGCATATAGACTAATTCAAAACTTGAAAGATTATCTCCTGTATATATAAATCTCACAACATCCGAACCTGGCCTTTCGATGTAATCAAAATCTATAAAATTATATGCATTAAATAAATCATTATTATTCCATATCGTATTTACTCCCCAATTAACTCTTTGTCTACCTATACTTATTTCAACTTTATCTTTTTGATATTTTAACCATAACCTATCTATCATAGAATTAAAAACAAAATTATCTTCTCTAACTATAAAATAGGACATATTTACTAATCCATCATCACCTTGAATAGAAGGAATATCATTAAAAAAAACTCTATTTCTTAATTCTAAACCAATAGATAAATTATCTCCAAAGTATCCTCTAAAATTTATTCTATTGTGAATTAAATGATTATTTTCTGATTCAAAAAAACTATAATCCATGTAAGCAGGTAAATATTTAACATATCCATTTAAGCTAAAACTTGGATTTAATTTTTGAGATACTCCTTCAATAGATATTATAAATAAAAAAGCAATAGAAAAAATTTTACTTTTTGATATCATTAACAATCTTTCCATCTTCTAAGGTTAAAACTCTTCTTGCTCTATCTATAACTCTTTGGTCATGAGTAGAGAAAATAAAAGTAATCTTTTCATTCTCATTTAACCTACTCATAATATCTAATAAATTAGAAGTTGAGGATGTGTCAAGATTTGCAGTCGGTTCATCTGCAAGAATAAATTTTGGTTTTGAAGCAAGAGCTCTGGCCACAGCTACCCTTTGCTGTTGACCACCAGAAAGTTGCGATGGTCTTCTGTCTCTCATCTCATAAAGACCAACTTGATTTAATAATTCATCTGTTCTTGCTTTTCTTTTCTTCTCATCAATACCTTGAAGAAGCATAATCATTTCTATATTTTCTCTTGCCGATAGAACAGGAATTAGGTTATAAGCTTGAAAAACAAATCCAATATTTTTTAGCCTATATTTAATTATATCAGATCCTGAAAGCTGAGTAATATTTTCTTTAGAAATAAATACATTTCCAGAAGTGGGTGTATCTAAACCCCCTACACAATTCAAAAATGTAGTTTTACCCGACCCTGAAGGTCCAACTACTGATGTAAATTCACCTTCACTAAAAAATGCACTTACATTATTTACAGCTTTTACCTCAAATTTTCCTGGATTATAAATTTTCGATAGTTTTTTAGTCTCAATCATAAATTAAATTTAAATAGTTTTAGTTGCTTCTACAGGATTAATNTTTAANGCTCTTATNGAAGGNAAAATAGAAGANANAATTGAAATAATTAANACCATAAACGAAACAATAAAATACTCCTCNTTAGGTACTTTAAAATAGAGTCTNGTCCCTACCCCAAAATTNTCAAGACCTGCTTCAACTATACTTAAGTCAATTCCAACTACAGAATAATATTCTACAATTACATAAGATAATATCAAACCAAAAGGTAAAGCAATCATAGATAAAAANATAGTCTCCATANATATCATAAGAAATATTTTATATCTNTCCATACCTATAGACATAAGCATACCNATTTCTTTTTTTCTNTCNAAAATTGCCATCAACATAGTATTTATTACNCCAAANGATAANCCTGATAATATTATCATCATGAAAATATATAATACAGCNGCAAGCATCTCATTTGCATATGCTAATTCTTTTGATATNTCGTCCCANCCCTCAACNATATTATTTGTACTTATGGGTATCAAATCCTTTTTAACCTCTCCTCTTAAGTTTATATCATTTAAGAGTATTGGTATTTCATGATAACCACTAAANNNNGGTAAATTTTTAATAATACTTATGTTTTTAANAAAAACATTGGTCTCATCATANCTAGAATTTCCAGATCTAAATATNCCNTCTACTCTAAATAAAAGAGATGTTAATTCGTAGTTTTCATCTTGAAATGTAATAACAACTTTAGATTTTAGTTTGAGGTTAAGTCTATCAGCTAATTTTTTTCCAACTAAAATTGTATTATCTCTTTTAGATTTAAAATACTCTCCATCTATAATTTTATCATATGTGTTTGTTACTTTGATTTCAGTATCTGGGTCTACTCCTTTTACTTGAATACCATATGAGCCATTAGAATTTGACAACATACCATTAAGAACAATTCTCTTCGTATAAGAAATTACCCTTTCATCATTATTTAGGGCTTCTTCAATGAGATTAAGATTATCAATTGTATGCTTTATATTATAATCCTCTGAAAATGAATTATTATGAATTTGAATATGTGAGAGGTAAGTATCTACAGCATTATTCATCCTCTCTTCATTAAGGCCATAACTCATTGCTATCATGATTATGCCACCGAGTAATCCAAAAATAATAGAAATTATAACTACTAAACTCCTAAGTTTATTTCGCCATATATTNCTCCATGCAATCTTTATTAAAGAAAATAAATTCATACTTTCATAGATTTTACAGGGTTTAACTTTAAAATTTTAAATGCAGGATAAATTGATATGAGTAATGAAAAAATAAATATGATTAATCCATGAGAAAGAGGGATATCCCATGCAATAGACATGGGAGCAATTGGTGAAAACCCCATTTCTTCAATCATTTGATCAGCTCCATCACCCATCAAAATAGCCATATCTATTGGATTCAAATTATAATAATAGCAAATTGGATAAGTAACGATAATGGCAAGTAAAACACCAATCATTGATAAAATAATTGTTTCACATAGTATAATTCCAAATAACCTAAGCCTACTCATTCCTATTGAAATCAATACTCCAAATTCATATTTCCTTTCCTCAGTCATCATTAAAACTGTTCCAAACATTCCAAAAACTACTATTACATATAAAATAAACGCCATAATTAAACCACCAGCACTATCAGCAGTGATTGTTTGNTCAATTTCTGGCAAAGTTTGTTTCCATGTCATAATTTCATAATCCTCTGAAAGAACATTATTTAAATCTTCAACTATTTTTTCTTCTTTATAATACTTTTCTTTATCGATAATAATATGTGTTGAAACTTCATCGGAAGAGACATAGTCTCTAGCAGTTTCCATCGTCATAAAAACACCTAATTTATTTAAATCAGGATTTTTTANATCNATTATCCCTTTAANAGGNTATTTACCCGCGGCCATCATNCCNCTATATCCCTGNCCATATAAAATAAGTGTATCATTTTCACTTACCCTAAAAAATTCAGCAATTCCTTTCCCTATTATTATCTCATTTTTATCTAAATCAAAAGAACCAGATACCATTTTCTTATTCCAATCAGTAATTTTTTGTTCTTCATCTAAATTCACACCATTAATTACACCTCCCTTTGTTTTATCTCCCATTGATATAAGAGAAAATGTTTGAAGTCTTTGAACTATATTTTCAACACCATCAACTGATTTTATATCACTTATTAAAGCTTGATCAACCTGCATTGAATTATCTAGACTTTGATTATCCCAAAAACCATCTGCATGAATTTCAACATATCCAGCATAAGATTCTACCACAGTTTCAATGAGTTTATCATAAAACCCAAACTGTAGAGCTCGCATTAAAATAATTAAAAAAAGAGCAGCAAATACTGAAGTAATAGTTATTAAACTTCTTTTTTTATTTCTATAAATATTTCGCCAAGCAATTTTTAAAATCATCGTAAGTTTTTCATGTAACTTGGAAGAAAGTATCTCTGATTAATATCTATATCAAACTGCCACACTAACCTCTCAATAATTGTTTTATTACCTTCTTTGTCTAGCGGAACATACTCAATGGTTGAGGGAAGTTTTTTACCCGCAAAATCTTTAATTTGATTGGAAGTCATCACACTTACCATATCTTCATATTCATCATAAAACTCTGTTTTTAATTGCATATAGTGAGTTTTATCAATCCACATNATAAGCTTTCCCCATACTACAGGAGCATCTTCATTAGGAATAAGTTGTATAACCCAACACTCATACCCATCAATAGTTTCTTCTTTAATTATAGAATTAGTATAGTCATCTGAGATAGATGATCTTTGAACGAGGTCATCATTGGTAAAATCGGTTCCCATCCAATTCTGCATCATCATTGAAGGCGGTAATTTTATTGTTCTTTCTATAGAAGGAATATAATTCCATACTTCATTTTCTCTTTTTAAAAAAACTGTTCCTTTTTCTTTGACAGGAGTCATTACTACCGAAGAAAAATATTCCTCTCCNATTGACCAGCCTTTCAATGTCATCTCTTTCTTCCACTTAGGCCTAACTATGGTTATAGCCATTTCTACATAAGAAGACTTTATTCCTCTAAGTTTTTCTTCTGATGTTTTTAAAATAGTTGTTGCGTCTTGTGAGAAACAGTTAAAACTAAAAAATATTAAAAAAATGAATAATACTTTGCTCATATCTCGTACATATACGTAATGAAAGTTATAATAGCCAAGTATATTTTAATAATAATATCATCAATATTTTATGTTATAGTAGGTATTAAACATTTTATTGANCCCGATTTTTTTTTACCAATTGTTCCGCCTTATCTNCCTTATCATTTAGAATTAGTATACATAAGTGGTGTATTTGAAATTCTATTTGGATCAATGATACTAATTCCAAAATACAGATACTGGGGATCAATTGGACTTATACTATTACTTATTGCAGTTTTTCCTGCGAATATTTTCTTATATCAAAGCAAAGAAGCACAAGAAGCACTNGGAGCATCACAAGAGATTGCTGCTTGGAGACTACCTATTCAGGGAATTTTAATTTGGGTGGCTTACTGGATAAGAAAATAGCTATTCTCTAACAATTTCAAATGAGACGGTGTCACTTGCAAAAGCTGTAAATATACCANAAGCATTAATGATATTTGATGGTGGNTCGTTAAGTTCAGTTCCATCTTGTACCGCAGTCTCAAATAAACTTACGTAATCNTGATTTATTTTATATAGTGTTACCATATACTTCCCATAATTCTGTAAACTCATACAAATAACATTATAATTATTTTCAATAGTCGGTTCAGATTGAATCGAAAAATTAGAAAAGAAATTACCTATTTGACCTGGAAATTCATCTGTAAAAATTGGATCTTCTTCNATTCCNGNATATTTAATTGTAAGGTAATGGTATTCACCAGTTGAATTATCCCATGATATATCAGTTCTAGCATTATCAAATAAACCTCTAAGTANATTAGGTAATGCTGGCGATAAGACTAAAGGTGGAACCACAATTTTATTTTCAGAGATACTAAGTCCTAGAGGNCTTGTAGGAACCTGAGTCTCAGAGGTTGCTACCCTATCTCCTACTTTAACTTGTAATCCGTATGTGTTACCAGAAATGATATCAATATTTTCATTTGTGAAATAGTTTTCATCAGANAAATTATAATTTAGATTATACNCTTGACCATTTGCAAATAATTTAATTTCAGCATCTGAAATATAGGTATCAAGACTATCGAGAGAATTCCAAAGTTCCGCTTTTTTAATTTTGATGTCATCTACTTTTTCACCTTGAAATAAAAAAGCTTCGACTACAAAGTTATCTTCTATAGGTGATTCAATATCACAAGAATATAATAGTANAATAAGAATTATATAAAATCTTTTCATTTCTAAAAACTCAATTTAAATGAGATATTAGGTACAATTCCTAAATATTTTTTTATTTGTCTCTCATAGGGAACATAATCAAATTGATATTCATAATACCAAACATTTAATCGATTATATAAGTTAAAAATTGATAGACCTATATCTCCCTTAGNCTTCTTATTTATATTAAATACATGATGTGCAGAAATATCTAGTCTATGATAATCTGGTAAAAGAGATCCATTTTTAGGTCCAACTCCTATAAATGTTAAACTAGATTCATCCAATAAAGAGATATTATACTTATATGATGGCTCAGTAAAAGTCTGTCCAGAACCAAATATAAAGGACGCGGAAAAATTCCACCCATTTATCTCATAATTATTAAAGACTTTAAATTCATTTCTTTGAATTTGAGGAGCTGGAAATGGGTTTCCATCATTTAATAACGGGTATNTATTTTCAGCATCAGTAAATGTATAGGAAATCCATCCTGTGTATTTATTAATTTTCTTTTGAATTAATGTTTCAAAACCTTTTGCTATTCCACTTCCATTAAAGAATAAATTACTTAAACCTGCACTTTGAAATCTTAAAGAAAACTCTGTGAGGTTACTTATTTCTTTATAAAAAAATTCAGTATCAAATAACCAATTATCATTCTCATAAGATATTCCAGCAATATAATGAATTGATTCTCCAACATTTACATTTGCATTTTCAGAAAGTAGCCAAAAATCTCTTGATCTTGAAGTAACATTTTCACCAATAATTTGTTTTACAAACTGATAATGAATACCATAACCGACTTTAACTTTAAAATTCTTGAAAAAAGAATAATCTGCTTGAAATCTTGGAGAAAAATAATTTTTATCAGTTAATTCATATCTATTAGCTCGTAATCCTACTTTTAAATTTAGATTTTTAACTGAATTTAGATCATATGAAAAATAACCTGAATACAAGTCAGATTTTTGTTTGGTATTTACGATTGTAAGAGTATCATCTCTCACAAAAAGATAATCGACATCAGATTTTGTTAATTCAAAACCNAATTCAAATTTATTATTTTTTCCAGAGAGAATTTCAGCATCATATCTANCTGTAAAATCTTCTACAGTGTTATCTTGATCCAAAATAATATTAAGATTGAAGATGGTAGAATCTAGATCAGGGATATTAGCTTCAACAAAATATGAATCATCTTGATAATTATAATACTCTGAATAAGAGAGATTTAAAGTATTATAAAATCTACTATTCCATTGACGCGACCATTTAAAAGAATATCCTCTGTTTCCCCATTTTGAAATTCTATCTAAGTCTCCAAGTATTTCAATTTTATCTATATCACCAAAATTAGGATATTGATATCTTTTTGTATCACTAGACTCTTTTAAATTATCTTCTCCTCTGTAAAAACTAAAAGTTATTAAGTCATCATTCGTAGGCTTGTATGAAATCTTACCATTAAAATCATAAAAGTTAAATTTAGGAACCCATGGGTCTAGATTAGCTATGTCATCATCTGGGTCAAATTGGTTATAAATTTTATCAAAAAAAGAAGATTGGAGAATATCAGTAAATGATCTTCTTCCGGCAGCAAATAAACTGAATTTTTTGAGAAAAGGAATTTCTATAGAACCGGAAGCGCTTAATAAATTAACATTTACATTTCCTTTTATTTCATTGAAACTACCAACCTTACCAGTTAAATCAATAACACTTGATAAACGTCCTCCGTACTTAGATGGAAATGCACCTTTATATAGATCAACACTCTTTATAGCGTTTGCATTAAAAGCACTAAAAAAACCAAAAAAATGATCTACGTTATAGACTTTAATACCATCGAGAAGAACAAGGTTTTCTTGAGGCTGTCCGCCTCTTATGTATAATCCTGAACTACTTTCTTGGGTTGCACTAACACCTGGTAATAACTGAAGAGATCTAAAGATATCAACTTCTCCTATTGATGGCATTAAACTTAGTTGTTGGACTGATATCCTATGTGCACTTATTTCGGAACTAGATTGTAAAAACTTACTTGACTCAGTAGATATTACCACTTCATTTAAAGTAGAAGTCAATGGCAAGAGACTAATAACTAATTGACTATCAATAATTTCTTGAGTAAGTTCAATGGTCTTGGTCTGATAACCAACATAACTAGCTTTTAAAATCATTCCTGGTTTAACTTCACCCTTAAAAGAAAAAAACCCATTTTCATTAGCACTTGCTCCCAATTCCAGATCAACTAGATAAACATTGGAATATGGTAATCTCTCTCCCGAACCACTTTCCTCAATATAACCAGTTATCTCAACCTGAGAGTATGAGATATTAGTAAGTAAAAGAAAGAATAAAAATTGAAAGAGCTTCATTGGTTTGAGAGACATAAAATGCAATTTAATTTTTATTTTTAAAGTGATAGGATAAATTAATAATAAAGTTTCTTCCAATATCATCAGCAAAATANCTCATAGAGTTTAGGTAGTTTCTATATTCTTTATTTAATATATTATTTACAATTAAAGAAACTTCAAAATCAGACACCTGTAATTTCCATGAAAAATCAAGTAAAAAATATCCGTCTGGAGCTTCTTTAAAATCAAAAATATTAGAGTTAGAATTTATATTAGCTGACCCATCTATTAAACTCTCAGGAGAAATTACGATTGGAGAGTTAAACTGACGAAAGGTATAGCTTGGCATTAATGAAATTTCAGAAAAATTTACTTTCCAGAATTTATTAGTTTTAAAAGTAAGGTTTTTCTCAATTCTGACTGGTGGTTGATTAATTAAGTTTCCATTATTATCTAAATTATTTGACCACAAATAATTTAAAGTTAAAGAAGAGTTAAACATATTATTAAATTTTCTTTTAAATGTCAGATCTGAACCTATAAATAGAACATCGCTCTGATCAAAGATGAAATATGGCATTGGACCTCTTATTGTGCCATACAATCCAATAGGTCTCTCAAAAACATAGTTCAATATATAATTTGAAAATAAGGTAAGTTTAAATTTATTTCTATCAGAATTATAATCAAGTTCATTAATTAATTTTAAGGATTTTTCAGATGAAAGCAAGCTCTCATTCATTCTTATAACTTTATCAGTTCTAAGTTTCTGGTCTTCATCGTAATAGTATCTTAATAGCCCAAACGAATTCTTAAATCCGTGAGATCCAAAGCTGTACAATTCTGCCATGTTTGGTGTCCTCCATGCAGAACCTATATTGGATCTAAATGAAATTTTTTCATTTATATTTTTCTCATACCCCAAAGAAAAGGTAATATTATTTAGAGAATTTTCATCCCTAAAAATATTCTGAGAGACCTCTCTCCCTCTAACGTTATAATCTTCATAATCAACTCTAGCGCCAACCTCAAAAAGATTTTTTCCAAATTTCAAATTTTCGATAAGAAAAAAGCTAAACCTGTTCGTATTATAATTGGGTATGTAAGGAGTAGTGCTTGTACCTGGATTATTATCATTATCCTGATTGAAATAATGAAATCCAATTAGCCCATCAGACCGATCAGAAAATGAATGATCCCACTCAAGCATTAAGTCTGTTGTGATTAGATCAAGGTCAATAATAGGTCTTTCCGCATTTCTTCTAACATCAAATTCTTGTCTTTTATTTAATTGTCTTCCAAATGTGAATGTTATTTTTTCATTTTCATCATACCACCAATTAATATTAGCTTTTGTTAAGTGATGCTTTACTAATTGATTAGGTTCATTTATATCATAAGAAAAGGGCCTTATGAATAAAGGTGTATCAGAACTTATAGCTCTAGAGATTGCGTTCCCACTATGAAAAATTGAAGAACGAAGCATAGCAAGATTTACATCCACGTAGCTATAATATAGTTTTATATCAAAATTATTTAAGTGATAATGCAATCCTAAATTTAATCCTATTTCTTCCTTACCAGAATTTGTTAAAGAGTATGAGGGTGCGTGCCTATCTCCTATTTTCATATAACTTACACCTGCATTAAAAGCAAAATTATCAAAGCCCTTTCCAGTTTTTAAACTAAAATTTGAACCTTTTCCATTGGTCTGATATCCAGAGTTTATATTTAAATAATAGGGCTTTCTTAAATCCATAGGATCAGGCTCTACTATTATTGCTCCCCCCAAAGCCTCAGGACCAAAACGAACCCCTGATGAACCTTTTAATACTGATATCCTCTCAACTGAAGAAACATTTATCTCCGGTGCATGGTCATCACCCCAGTTCTGAAATCCGTGTTTTATATAATTGTTCAATACCAATACTCTGTTTCCATAGAGGCCATGAATTACAGGCCTTTCTACATTTGATCCAGTAGATATAAAAGTTACNCCGTCAATTTCACTTGCTATACTTGCTAGAGATGATGTCCTATCAATAACTTGGTCTTCAAGATTAATAGACTGCTTAGACATTGTCTGTGTTCCTGAAATTTTTTCTCTCTCATCTGATATGATTACATTCTCCAATTTAACAGATTTCTCAGTTAATGTTACAGTCCAAAAATCATCTTCTATGGAAATTAATGAGTCTTGGTATCCAATTCTTGAGAATAAAAGGCTGTCTTCCTCNGGACATAAATCTTCTATTAAAAATTTTCCGTTTTCATCTGAGATAGAAAATTTATCAGAATAATTATANAAAACTCTATTACCGAAAACCTGTGGATCAGTTATTGCTCTTACTATTACATCTGATAAAGGGTTGTTGGTTTCTTTGTCAACAATCTTACCTGATATTGATCTTTCACAAGAATTTTGAGAGTGAACGTCAANTGATAAAATTAAAAGAAAATAAATAATNCAACATGACTTGATTACAGTATTATATGAATTGTGTTTATAACACATACATATATTATTTGAAGCAGGCCTTATATTATTGTTAACTGAACACATACTTAAAAGTATAATAAAAAAAAACACCCTCTAAAATAATTAGAGAGTGTAATAAAATAATTGATATAAATATTTAATTAATATTTAAATCAAATGTTAATTCAAAATCAGTATCACCATCATTTGCACCAGACGTAGCTGTCTTTACATCAGGTTGATGCTGTAATCTAACGGTAAATGTTCCTGTACTNGCNCCAGCAGTTGTCCATGAGGTATTAAGCCCTACTGGATTTCCGTTGCCATCAGTATCATTATAAACTATTGGATCAGATGCATTGTCCACATTTCCGTTTCCAGTTGGATTTGAAAAAGCACCTTCAGTAAATGCAAAGAAGAATTGATGCTCCTCATCTTCCTCTTCTATCTCCTCGTTCATCAGCTCACATGGAGACTCTAGGCAGTTTTCAATAACCATTGTAAGAGTATAAGATGTATTCGCTGCAAGACCAATAGAACCTGATACTTGAAGTTCTTGAACCCCTGCGCCATCAGGATCTTGNGCAGTAGCCTCAACTGAAGCGCCACCACCTGCTGGTGTGAAGACAAGTTTTACGTCAGTAAAAACTTCCACCTCATTTTCTTCTTCAGGTGCGACCTCATCCTCCTCACAAGCCGTAAAAATAAAAAGAGTAAGGACGGCATATAATAAGTAATTAAGTTTAAATATATTTTTCATATTTATTAAAAGTTTAAAAGTTAAGTAAAGTTTAAAGTGATTTTTTTATTAGAAAAAAATCTAAAAAATTGAGACGAGATTATTAAATCTCTAAAGATTAGTTCATTATTGGCGGTGCTCTACCATAGAGTTTAAAAGTTGAACTACTATGATAAACAACTAAATCATAATTAAATAAACTTTCTTTATCCTTAATTAGAATTTCCTGGGTTTTAAATAATTGGTTAGTATCAGTGAAGTTATTAGTAGAAACAATACACGTAATACATTCACTATTAATTTCTTCAGAATGAATTCCATCTTCGGTACATATTTCATGAGAATGACCAAAAAAAGTCGAGACAGAGTGAGAAAGATCAGGTAATAATAGCAGGGCGAGTATTAAGATTGATGTGATTTTCTTCATCGTATTTTGTGAAACAAATATATAATATAAAAACAAAAAAATATGTTTATAAATTATATATTGAAATAAATTAGTACATTAAATATCTAAAAAATTAAAGTTGAAAAAGAACAGAAGAAAGTTTATAAAAAACTCGCTTAACCTACTACCATTAACGTTTTTCCCTTTAGAAAGTTTTTCATACTTAAAGAGGAAAAATAAATTAAAGATTGCATTACAAGTTTACTCCTTTGCCTCACAAATTGTTCAAAGGAAATTTGATATACTTGACTTTCCTGATTTATTAAGAAATACATATAATATAAGTGGTGCTGAATACTGGTCTATCGGATTTTTAGGTAAAGAAAATGAAAACAATTATTTATTGGATCTGAAAAAAAAATCTGATGATTTAGGTATAGATAATCTTATTATTCTTGTAGACAACATAGATTTATTAACAATGGAGAATGGACCAAGTTTAGCATCATCCAACAAAAATGATAGGAATAATGCGATTAACTTTCATAAAAAATGGATTGATATAGCAAAAAAAATAGATTGCCATTCTATTAGAATAAACCTAAGATCAGAAGAAGATGCTGATATAAATAAAATTTTAGATAACTCTTCAGAGAGTATATTAAAACTTATTGAATACAGCAAAAATGATAATGTAAGTATTGTAGTTGAAAATCATGGAGGTATAACAGGGGATGCTGACTGGTTAGTAAGTCTAATGAAAAATATTAATAGTCAATACATTGGCACTCTCCCAGATTTTGGAGACTATAATTTTTGCATTAAAAGAGGAAGCTTAGATTTTGGTAACCTAACAAATAATTGCGAAAATCAATACGACAAATATGAAGGAGTAAAAAAGCTTATGCCATATGCCAAAGGAGTAAGCGCAAAATCTCATGAATTTGATAATAGTGGTGAAGAACTATATACTGATTTTTCAAAAATGATGAATATAATTAAAAATTCTAGTTACGAAGGATATATTACTGTTGAGTATGAGGGAGCGATGATGAATATGTTTGGTGGAAAAGGAAATTATCTTAATCCGGATGAAGGTGTAAAAGCAACACAAAATTTAATTAAAAAGCACATATAAAATGAGATGGGATAAATACTTTTTTAATATAGCAGAAGAAGTTAAAAAAAAGTCGAAAGATAATAATACCCAGATAGGTGCTGTAATTGTTGGACAGGATAAAGAGATTGTATCAACTGGATATAATTCATTCCCTAGAGGAATAGATGATAATAAAATAGATCGTCAAAAAAAACCTGAGAAATACTTTTGGTTTGAACATGCAGAAAGAAATGCCATTTATAATGCTGCAAGAATAGGAGTTTCAACAAAAGGATGTACAATTTATTTAACTTGTGATATCCCATGTGCTGACTGTGCAAGAGGCATTATAAATGCTGGCATTATTAAGATTTTTGCAAAAAAAGATGCTGGAGCCAAATCAAAAAAGTGGGACGAATCTGCAGAACGTAGTATGCAAATGTTTAAAGAAGCGGGAGTAGAAGTCGAGTGGTACGATTTTTAGAACAAATTATTTCCAATTTCTATTAAAGAACCCTAAAAACATTGGTACATTTTCCTGATACTTTTTATAATCCTGATATTTTCTTGAACTTATACTCTCGCTAAATACTGCACTGTTGAAAAATAATACAACAAGAAGTATACAACCAACTATTGACCAATTCAGAAATGAACCATTGGCAGAAGCGCCTATAAAATAAAAGGTGATCCAAATTAATTGTTCGCAAGTGAAATTTGGATGTCTTGAAAATGACCATAAACCCGTTGTTACAAAACCTCTTTTATAGTCTCCATCTAGTTTTTCATTATTTTCAATTCTTCTGTATTTTTCAGTCTGAAAATCGTATTGTTGTTGATCTGAAATATATTGAATAACTATAAGAATAAACATAACCCCTCCTATTATATAATCTACCATTCCTATTGGTTCAGATCCTTGCCAAGCTGCAAGTATTGGTAAAGAGAAAAGAAAGATTAAACCCATTTGATAAAGGCAAATAAAAAATAGATTAAACATTCCCCAAGTTAATCTTGATGATAAAAATGGGATTGCCTTTTTTACTTCTACCCATCTATAATCTTCTTCACCTTTCCAGAAATATATACTGAATCCTCCTCTTCTAGCAAAATTATATGTTAATCTTAAACCCCAAAATGTAACTAGTAATGCCATCATAACCATCCTGTCATCATATCCTGCTGCATAAGCAAAATACCATACATAAGCAATAGGAATAAGACTCCAAAATTTATCGACCTGACTATAATTCTTTGCTAGTTCACTCACTACAAAACAATAAATTGCAGACCCAAGATAAAGTTTAGTCATTGTAATTAATGCAGCATACTGTTCATCTGTAAAAGATGTATCAAATACATCAGTGCCAAAAGTAATATATACTAATCCACATAAAGTAATTACTAAAAATAATGCTTGCTTTGCTACCATCTAACTTAAAAATTTAATTTTCGTTTTTAATTTTTATGAGTTTAATATTATCTAAAAAAATTTATGATATAAAAGAAATTCCAAAAAAAACTGGAATCTACTTTTTTTTAGATAGTAATAGTATACCAATATATATAGGTAAAAGTTTGAATTTAAATAAAAGAATTAAACAACATTTAAGTTCTAAATCTTATAAATCGATAAAATTAACTTCTCGGTTTGATCATTTAAGATATTTAGAAACGAAAAGTGAATTACTTGCTCTTTTAATAGAATCACAAGAAATTAAGAGAAATAAACCAATTCTAAATAGGAAGCTCAGAAAGAAAAAAGAGAATATTCATATTAATATATTAAAGTCTGATACAGGACATTATGGACTTAAAATTTCAAAAATTAAAAAAAATACTCTTGTTTCTTTTCAGTCTTCACGGAAAGCTAAATCATTTATAAATTATATATCAAAAAAGTTCGAGCTATGCAGAAAATTAAATTCTATACATCTTAATAATCATTGTTGCCATGCTATATCATCAACTCAAAATACAAAAAGTTGTTATAATGATGAAGATGTAAACCTTTACAATAAAAAGTTTAGAAAGATGGAAGAATCATTAAAACTTCCAAATAAAAAATTTATAATGATTGATAAAAAACATAAAAAACCTTATCCATTTGTTTCCGTTGAAAATGGTACAATAGAGGGATATGGTTTTATGAATAAACCATTTTCAAATTATAGTGCCAACCTTAAGAGATTAGATTTTAATACAAAAGATGAAATAATTATTGTTAAAAATTACTATAAAAACAATACTGAAAGTCTACAATTAATTTATTTGAAATGATACAATATTTAGGAAAAGGAATATATGAATTAAAAACTATTCAGAAACTTCCAATATCTATAAGTGATAGCTGGTCTTTTTTTTCTAGCCCAAAAAANTTATCCAAAATAACACCAAAACATATGAACTTCAGTATACTAACCGACTTTAATAAGATGTATGAAGGACAACTTATCAAATATAGAGTATCCCCTTTTCCATTTTTTAGAGTTGGATGGACAACTAAAATAACATTAGTAGAGGAACCTTTTCGTTTTGTAGACACTCAAAAAACTGGACCATTTAGTATTTGGGAACATGAACATAAATTTGAAAAATCTGATAATGGAATAATAGCATATGATATAGTTAAGTTCAAATTACCACTGGGTTTATTAGGTAGAATTTTTGGTAGCAGTCTTGTAAAATTTCAATTAAAAAAAATATTTGAATACAGGGAAAAAGAGTTAAATAAAATTTTTAAAAAATGAAAAATATTGTAGTTATTGGAGGCAGTAAAGGAATTGGAAGAGAAATTGTTAGTTCTCAAATTAATTTAGGAAATAAGTGTTATAATTTTTCTAGGTCTAACTTAGAGATAAGTCATAACAATTTAGTACAAGAAAAATTTGATATTTTGAATGATGAATTACCACCAGTTGAGAATATTGATGCTTTAATTTATTGTCCAGGATCTATCAATTTAAAACCTATTTTACAGCTAAAAGAAGAAGATTTTATAAATGATTTTAATATCAATGTGCTTGGAGCTGTTAAAAGTGTTAAATCTTTTCTTAATACTCTTAAAAAAGGAGATAATCCATCCATAGTATTGTTTAGTACTGTTGCTGTAAGCCAAGGAATGCCTTTCCACTCTTCAGTATCAGTAGCAAAAGCAGGTATTGAAGGATTAACTAAATCACTTGCTGCTGAATTAGCACCAAATATTAGGGTAAACTGTATTGCACCAACAATTACGAGAACTGATATGGCTAAAAGAATTTTACGAAATGAAAAAATTGAGGAAAATATTGCTAACAAACACCCACTAAAGAAGATTTGTGAAGCTAAAGATATTTCTGATATGGCTGATTTCTTAATTTCATCTCGTGCTAAAAATATAACAGGTCAAATCATGCATGTTGATGGTGGAATGTCAACTCTCAAAATTTAAGTTTTGAAGCATTTTACTAGAGATTATATTAATAANTTAGATAAAGTCTCTCGATTAAATCTAATCAATAGTGTTACAGGATATAAACCTGCGAATCTTATTGGAACAATATCAAAAAGCAAGCAAGAAAACTTAGCAATTTTTAGTTCTTTAGTTCATTTAGGATCAAAACCACCTTTACTAGGGTTAATTACAAGACCAGATTCAGTACCAAGACATACATATAGTAATATTATTGAATCTAAGTTTTATACTATTAATCACATTCATGATAAAATGGTACAAAGAGCCCATATGACTTCAGCAAAATTTGAACAAAATGAATCAGAATTTGATAGATGCAATATTAAAAGTGAATACGTTCAAGGGTTCATAGCACCTTTTGTAAAAGAAAGTCAAGTAAAAATAGGCATGAAATTTGTTGAAGAGATTAAAATTAAAAGTAACAATACGATTCTAATAATTGGTGAGGTTATAAATATAATAACATCTGAAATTTATATTAAAAAAGATGGTTCGTTAAACTTTGATAAGCTTGACACAGTTTGTATCTCTGGATTAGACACCTATTATAATACAAGTGAAATTAGCAAATACCCATACGCTAGAAGAGATGAAATACCAGAAAAATGGTTAAGATAAATTTACCAGATAAGATATGTACAGTTTGTAACCGACCATTCTCTTACAGAAAAAAATGGAGAAACTGTTGGGATGAGGTAAAGTATTGTTCAAAAAGGTGTAGAGGAAATCGATGAAAGAAATAGCTATAGTTTTTCCAAATCAACTTCACAGAAATAATAAAATTCTACAGAAGAAAATACCTATATATCTAATTGAAGAATTTTTATTTTTTAAGCAATATAAATTTCATAAACAAAAAATTGTATTTCATAGAAGTTCTATGAAAGAATATGAAAACTATTTAAAAAATAACTCTCATAGTACACATTATATTGATAGCTATGATAAAGCATCAGATATTAGAAATTTTATAAAAGATATTTCCAGCAAAATTGATAAAATTCATTTCATTGATCCAGTTGATTTTTTATTGGAAAAAAGAATTAAAAACTCATGTTCAAAATACAATTTAACATTTGAAATATATGATAACCCATCATTTATAAATAACAATCTTGATTTAGAATCATTCTTTAGAAAAGACAAAGTCAAATTTTTTCAAACGAGCTTTTATAAAGATCAAAGAAAAAAATATAATATANTAATTGAAAATAATAACCCTGAAGGTGGAAGATGGACGTATGATGATGAGAATAGAAAGAAATATCCAAAAGATAAAATACCACCTAAAATAAGATTTTCTGAAAAAAATAAATTTTACGATGAAGCAATTAGTTATACTAATAAGTACTTCCAGGATAATTATGGAATAATTAATAATAAAATTATTTACCCATCAAATTTTGAGGAAGTAGACAAATGGTTAAATACTTTTTTAGATTCTAGATTTAGAGAGTTTGGTCCNTACGAAGATGCGATTGTCAAAGAAGAAATATTTCTTAATCACAGTTTATTATCACCATTAATTAATTGTGGACTTCTCTCACCAAAACAAATTATAAATNAGACAATCAAATTTTATAAAAAAAACAAAATACCAATAAATTCTTGCGAGGGATTTATAAGGCAAATAATTGGATGGAGGGAGTTTATTAGAGGAATTTATGTAGTTAAAGGAAGTTTTGAAAGAACAAGAAATTTTTGGAAATTCAGTAAAAAAATACCTAGTTCTTTTTATGACGGAACAACAGGCATTGAACCCATTGATGATTCAATAAATAAAGTAAATAAATCTGCATACATTCATCATATTGAAAGATTAATGATCCTTGGAAACTTTATGCTTTTATGTGAGTTTGATCCAGATGAAGTATATAAATGGTTTATGGAACTTTTTATTGATTCATATGACTGGGTTATGGTGCCTAATGTATATGGAATGAGTCAATTTGCTGATGGAGGACTAATGTCTACAAAACCATATATAAGTGGTAGTAGCTATATTATTAAAATGAGTAATTATAAGAGTGGAGAATGGAGTTTGATATGGGATTCATTGTTTTGGAGATTTCTAGATAAACAAAGAAATTTTTTCATTAAAAATCCCAGAATGAGAATGCTTGTAAACTCCTATGATAAGATGGATCAAGAAAAAAAAGATAAACTAAAAATAACTGCAAATAACTATTTAAAGTCATTGTAATAATGAATAAAGCAATCTACTGGTTTAGAAAAAATTTAAGAATAAATGATAATCCATCACTTTATAATGCAATAAAGGAGAATGATGAGGTAATATGTATATATATTAAAAACTACTCTATATATAACCCATCAGGAATTGATATAGGTAATATGGGGTCATTCAGAAAAAAATTTTTAGATGAATCAATTATAGACCTAAAGAAAAACTTAAAAAAAGCTGGAATTGATCTCTATATTTTTGATGGTAATACACTTGAAGTTTTTCAAGAAATTAAGTCTGAGTACTCATCTAAAAAAATATATGCTTCAAAAGAAGTTGGTTGGTATGAAGAAGAGGAAGAAAAAGAATTAAGAAATAATAATTTTAATTTAAACCTATATGATGATCAATTTTTAATAGAATCTAAAGACCTACCCTACCAAGTAGAAGAACTCCCCCTTATTTTTACTCATTTTAGAAAGAAAGTTGAAAAACTAGTTAAAATAAGAGATTTAGTAGGAAAAGTAAATTATAAAAATACTATTGAAAAGTACAAATTTAGATTTCAATCTGAAGTAGAGATTGAAAATTTAAAAACTCATAAAAATTCAAATTTTCCATTTAAAGGAGGAGAGTCTCAAGCAAATCAAAGATTAAAATCTTACTTATGGGAAACCAATGGTATAAAAACATACAAAGAAACTAGAAATGGATTAGTTGGNACTGAGTATTCATCTAAAATATCTGCATATTTATCATTAGGGTGTTTATCACCTGTAACTGTATATNATGAAATAAAAAAATACGAAAANGAANNAACTAAAAATTCATCTACATATTGGCTAATCTTTGAAATACTATGGCGAGAATTTTTCAGNTATGTATATCTAAAAGNAAGAAAAAATATTTTTATTAAAGATGGTATAAACGGAAACATATTTAATAAAAATTTTAAAAATGATTTAGATCTATTTGATAAGTGGAAAAATGGAAAGACCGGGCAAGATTTTATTGATGCTAATATGATAGAACTAAAAGAAACTGGGTTCATGAGTAATAGAGGAAGACAGAATGTTGCTAGCTACCTTATAAATAATCTTGATTTAAACTGGGTATTGGGAGCATCTTATTTTGAAAAACAATTGATTGATTATGATGTTACAAGTAACTGGTGTAACTGGATGTATATATCAGGTGTAGGAAATAATGTAAAGAACTGGGTATTTAATCCTGTTAGACAATCAGAAATGTATGATAAACATGGATTTTACAGGGAAATTTGGTTAAATAAAAAAATTGGGCAACAAAATCTTAAGTTTTAGAGTATAAGTATTACTATAGATTTTAAAACTATAGTATAAATTAATATAGAAATGTTTAAGTTTATAAAGCTTTTTAGACCCTTTGAATTGGTGTTATTAGTGTTAGTACTTGTAACAATTGTGGTTTCAGAATTGTTTTTTTTCAATGACGAACCACTAAAAGCTGTTTTCTTGGGTTTATGGGCACCAACTATTCTTCTTTTTATCTTGATATTTAATCAAAAGAAAAAAGAATTATAGATATAAACTAAACTATGTCTGAACTCTTAACTAAAGAATTTATTTTCATTTGGGCGGGGATTGTCTCATTATCATTTATCGTGTGGATTTTTATCACAGCCAAAGAGCTAAATGATGTAGTTGATAAAAGAAAAAAAAAATGAAAGCACACTCAGCAAGTTTAATTAATGGTATAGTATTAGTTGCAGTTGGAATGTGGGGGTATTTTGAATCAAGCTCTCCAACATCTTTGATTCCAGTAGTCATTGGTGTTATAATTCTTGCTCTAAATAAGGGAATAAAAAACAATAATAAAGTTATTGCACATATAGCAGTACTCGTTACATTATTATCCTTCGCGAATGTAATGCCTCTCAAAGGAGCATTATCTGACGGTAGGACTGATGCAGTATTAAGAATAATAGTAATGTTATCATCATCACTNTACGCAATGATATATTTTATAAAAAGCTTTATNGAAGCAAGAAGAAATTAAATATTTTTGATAAAAAATATCAAATTGAAATATTTATTAAGTCTTTTATTTTTTTTATTTTTTTCCTTAAGCACGTTCTCTCAATCTGTAATATANGTTTCTCCAAATGGAGATGATAATAATGATGGCTCATTAAGTTCACCATATAAAACGATTACAAAAGCTTTATCTATTATAAACTCAGGAACTATAAAACTTCTTGGTGGAGTTTATAGAGAAAAAATTACAATTGATAATAAAAGTAATATTAAGATTTCAGGAGATGAATCAGGTTACGCAATAATTGATGGAACTGTTGATCTTAATGATTTCAATTGGACTGAAACTGAAAATAATATTTTTAAGACAACAATTGATACTTCAATTTGGCAGTTATTTGTTGATAATAGTGAAATGGTAATGGCCCGATGGCCTAATGCACAATTTTCTGATAAATCAATTTATAATTGGGATACATGGGCAGAAGGCGATGAAGGAAACAGCATTAATGGAATGCTTGTTTTTGATAATAGTAAATCATTTTATTCTTCTCTAGACTATGCTTTAGATACCGGTCACGCAATACTAAATGTAGGTTCTTTTAGAACATGGAATCGTAAAATTCAATANTCAGAAGGTTCAGATTTTTTTACTTATGATGTCGTTCCAAATAGTCAATATAAAAATAAACACCACTATTTTTTCGTTGAGGGAGATCTAGATCTATTAGATACACTAAATGAATGGTATCATAATCCTAGTACCGGTGAATTATGGTTAATGACAGATGGAACAAACCCTAATGATCTTGAAGTTAAAGGAAAAGTTTTATCTTATTCTTTTGAAATCATTGACTCTGATAATATTACTATAGAAAACCTTTCTTTTTTTTCTTCTACAGTTNAGGTTCAATCTGCAGAAAACTTCATCTTACAAGATTGTAATTTTGCTTACCCATCTACCTCAAAGAGAATGTTAGGTGATTTAGGTACTCCTAAAGCTACAACTATAGGTATTAGTGGATCATCAAATAAAGTTAATAATAGTATTATTAGAAGAAATTTATTTGAATATACAGATGGAGATGCACTGAGGGTTTATGGAAATAATAATATTATTGAAAATAATTTCTTTCAATTTATTGATTATTCAGTAGCAGAACTTCCAGGGTTGATGGTAACATTATTCATTAATGGCGATCAAAATACCATAACTAAAAACACTATTGAGAATGTTCAAGCATCAGCAACAGTATCTCCTGGAGAAAGGAGTATATTTTCTTATAATAAGGCAACTAGGACTGGAGCGCTTCAGTCAGACGGATCTGTATTCCAAGGGACAAGAAATTTTGTTGCAGACTCGGAGGTTCATCATAACTATATCTACAATACACCTAAGTTAGCTCTTAGGTATGATGCTCCAGGAGATGATCCTACTGCCGCTGGGCAAAGAGGAAAAATGTATAATAATGTTGCAATAAATACTAGCGGAATTATGGTAAAGGGAGACCATCATTACATCTCAAATAATACAGTAATTGGGAGTAATAAAAATGGCATCATAATCCTTGATGAAGAAAATTCTAACCTTAATACTTTTACTCAAAATAATCTTGTAGATAAACTAAGTGGTCATAGAAGTCTCAGTAACTATGAAGATAGAGATAATGACGGNATAGCTGACTACCCTGTACCAGGAACTTCATCAAATAACTGGAATGGATGGGATTCAGTAAGTACTGGATATCATAATGAATCAAATATTGAAAATACTATATATTCTTTAATTGATAGTTTAACCCTTATCCCACTTGAAGGTTCCCCATTAATTGATGCTGGAATTGAAATAGAATCATTATCACAAGAAATAGTAGGTTCTGCACCTGACATTGGAGCATATGAATTTGGAGCAGAAAAATGGGAAGCTGGAATTGAAGGATGGATTCCTGATTTTTTTCCATGGGATCATATTATTGATTCTGACGGTGACGGCGTAACTGATGATTTAGATACTTGTCCTGANACTCCTGCTGGAGANGCTGTTGANGCTGACGGTTGTGCAGACTCACAAAAGGATACTGACGGTGACGGTGTAACTGATGATTTAGATACTTGTCCTGACACTCCTGCTGGAGAAGCTGTTGACGCTGACGGTTGTGCAGACTCGCAAAAGGATACTGACGGTGACGGTGTAACTGATGATTTAGATACTTGTCCTAACACTCCTTCTGGAGTAGTTGTGGATGCTGATGGTTGTGCAATTCCACTATTTGTTGAAGATGTAACATTTATTGAGAATGTATATCCAAACCCTGTTAAAGATGTCTTAAAGGTTAAGTTAAATGAGAACTTAGAAGTCAAGGATATTTATTTTGTTGATTTATCTGGTAAAATTTTAAAGCCAGCNGATATATATCAACCTAATAGAAGAGAACTTCACGTTAATGTATCAAACTTAAATGATGGCATTTATTTATTGAACATAAATACAGATAAGGACTTCAATAAAGTTAAGGTAGTAATAGAGAAATAAATTTCTATTTCTTCTAAATTTATAAAGTATGTCTATTAAAATATCCTCTAGAAATTCAATAGAGTTTTTAGAGGATATTATTTTTTAAGATGAGCACAAAAATTAAACTTAGTCTTATTCTGCTCATAATTACCTCTATATTATTTATTTCATGTAAAGAAAACTCCTTAGTAAAAGACAAGCCTAATGTTATTCTAATAATGGCAGATGATATAGGTTTCGAGGCGCTAAGTGTTAATGGTAGCCTTTCGTATAATACACCATTTCTAGATTCACTTGCATCAAATGGTATAAATTTCACTAAAGCATTTTCACAGCCTCTTTGTACCCCCTCAAGAGTTAAATTAATGACTGGTAAATATAATTATAGAAACTACGAACATTTTACATTCCTAAACTCAAATCAAAAAACTTTTGGGAACTTATTTAAGGATAATGGATACAAGACGGCTATTGTTGGAAAATGGCAACTTAATGGGTTGCAGATTAATGAAGTTGAAAAGCATATAGCTCAAGATAATGAGAGACCATATAAGTTTGGTTTTGATGAATACTCTTTATGGCAATTAACAAAATTGAGAGCTGAGGGCGAAAGATTTGCTAATCCATTAATAGAACAGAATGGAAAAGTTCTTGAGAGAGATATTAATGCTTATGGTCCTGATATAGTTTCAGACTATGCCGTTAATTTTATCAGGGAAAATAAAGATCAGCCTTTCTTTATTTACTATCCAATGTTATTAGTTCATGATCCTTTTGTTCCAACGCCAGATTCTCCAGAGTGGAACTCATTAGATACACGATCAAAAAGTAATCGTAAGTTTTTTAAAGACATGGTTGCTTACATGGATAAAATAGTAGGTAAGATTATAACCGAATTAAAATCTCAGGGAGTATATGAAAACACTTTAATTCTATTTATTGGTGATAATGGCACTAGCTCTAGATTAACTACTAATACTAGTAAAGGTCAAATTAGGGGAGCAAAAGGAAATACTATTACTCATGGAATCCATGTTCCTATGATTGCTAGTTGGCCTTCTATGATTAATAATTCAAGAAAATATTCAGGCTTAATAAATTTTAATGATTTCTACGCGACATTTTCTGATATTTTGGGAGTAGTTGATGATAGTGATGGCACGAGTATGATGGATATTTTTATAGGTGAAAACATAAAAAATAGAGAGATAGCAACAATTTATTATGATCCTATGTGGAGTGATAATGTCTCGAAATATAGAAGTGTTTTTACTCAAGACAATAGATATAAACTTTATAAAGATGGTAGATTCTACGATATAGAAAATGATGTATTAGAGACCTCACCTTTAAAAGAAGAGGACCTAACTAAAGGTCAAAAAAACATTAAAAATAAGCTATCTAAAAACCTTTCATTTTTTCCAGAACTTCCAAATACTAATTAACTGATTCTTCCTTAGTCATTACATCTTTAGTATTCCTACACCCCTGAATTATAAAAATTATAGTTATTAGTAAATTAATCTTTTTCATATTTTGTTTTTTTGAATGATATATTGATATTGTTTTTAATATCAATGTTTTTTTGAAAATAATAAATTAATTATATATCATGTTTTTAGAAAGATCTATTAATCAAGCTGATAATATTGGGTGGATTGAAGTAATCTGTGGTTCTATGTTTTCAGGAAAAACAGAGGAGCTAATTAGAAGAGTTAAAAGGGCCAAGCTTGCTAAACAAAAAATAAAAATTTTTAAACCAAAACAAGACATCAGGTATAGCAAGAAAAAAGTTACATCTCATGATAATAACTCTATAAAGTCTAAGCCAGTTAAATCATCTGAAAAGATATTAGAGCTATCTGGCAAATGTGACGTTATTGGTATCGATGAAGCACAGTTTTTTGATGATGGTATAATAGAGGTTTGTAATAAACTAGCTAATGCTGGTAAGCGTGTTATAGTTGCTGGCTTGGACATGGATTATAGAGGTAAACCTTTTGGTCCAATGCCTAATTTACTTGCCATCGCTGAATATGTTACAAAAGTACATGCTATATGTACAAGGTCTGGTAAGATGGCATCTTATACACATAGGATTGTAAAGAGTGAAGATCTTGTTTTATTGGGTGATACTAGAAGATACGAGGCTTTGAGTAGAAGAGAATTTATAAAAGCTAAACAAAAGAAAAAATAAAATGACAAAAGTTAAATCTTATGCAGCACTTCAAGCTGATAAGCCTCTAAACCCACACGAAATAAACAGAAGAGCAATTAACCCTGATGATATCAATATTGAAATTTTGTATTGTGGTGTTTGTCACTCTGATATCCACATGGCAAGAAATGAATGGAATAACACATCTATCTATCCTATGGTNCCAGGTCATGAAATNATNGGAANNGTNAAAGAAGTNGGTTCTGANGTAANNAANTTTAAAGTTGGAGATAATGTAGGTGTTGGTGTTTATGTTGATGCATGTGAGAAATGTGAAAATTGTAATTCAGGAAAAGATCATTATTGTGAGGAAGGANTTGTACTTACTTATAACTCTTATGAATATGGAACTAGAAATATAACTTATGGTGGTTATTCAAAAAGTATTGTNGTTAAGGAAAATTATGTTATTAAGGTCCCTTCAGACATGGATATGGCAAAAGCAGCTCCTCTGCTATGTGCAGGAATAACTACTTATTCTCCTCTAAGGCACTTTAAAATAAATAGTAATCATAAAGTCGGAATTGCTGGACTAGGTGGTCTTGGTCATATGGGTCTTAAATTTGCTTCTTCTTTTGGAGCTGACGTAGTTGTGTTTAGCACTTCTGATTCTAAGAAAGANGAGGCTTTTGANATGGGAGCAAATCATTTTGTNAATGTCAATAATAGGGAAGANNTTAAAAAACATCTTAATTCTTGTGATTATATTTTAGATACTGTTTCAGCNAACAGNGATATGGCACAAGTTTTTTCNTTTNTAAANACNGATGGTTTAATCATGTTAGTTGGACTTCCNATGGAGCCTCTTGCTATATCTAGTTTTTCTCTCATTGATAAAAGAAAAGGAATTGTAGGTTCTGCTATTGGNAGTATAGCTGAAACTCAGGAGATGATAGATTATTGTAACGAAAAAAACATATANCCNGANGTTGAGATGATTCCAATTTCAAAAATTAATGAGGCTTTTGANAGAACTGTCAATAAAGATGTTAAGTANAGATTTGTTATAGATATGTCTACTCTTTAATTACCTTCCTCCTGGAGGACAATTTTTTCTTAAAAAATCAGTNAACATTAATCTAACATGAGGATAAGCATCATCCTCTCTTATCCCGTGAGATCTATTGGGGTATGAAAGCATATAGAATANTTTTTTATGTTTAATTAGCTCATTTGCNAGCATTTCNGCATTTTGGTANTGNACATTATCATCACCTGTNCCGTGTATATANANAAGATTACCTTCTAANTTTTTAGCATATTTNATTGGTGATCCATCNACATAATCTTGATAGCTTTCTTTNGGATCGCCCATGTATCTTTCTTGATATATATTATCATANGTCAATTGGTTTGCTACCGCAGCNACAGCNATNCCNGTATGAAAAATTTCGGGATATTGAAAAAGACAATTCAGTGTTGCTGTNCCTCCTCCACTCCATCCATGAACNGCTACTCTNGAGGTATCAATAAAATCATATTTNTCAAAAACNGCTTTNGCACCCATAGCCATATCTCTTACATTGATTCTTCCTATATTTCTATATATCGCTTTTCTCCATGCTCTTCCTTTNGGGGAAGGTGTTCCTCTTCCGTCAAAAGTAACNTACACATANCCATCATCTCCNAGGTTTCCATCATANANACCATTATTACCTGCTCCNTATCTATTNACNCCTGTTTGNCCTGCCGGCTCACTATANAAGTAGAAAAGAACNGGATACTTTTTATTTTTATTTAGNTTTTTTGGTTTTACTATCCAACCCTCCATTGTAACATCATCNACAGTNGTAATTTGAAAAAACTCAAGAGGGTGATCTTCTTTTTTGCTTGCATCAAATTTTTTAATCATATTTTGATCATCATTAATAAATTTATGATTTGGTAGAGTTANTATAGCTTGCATTGGTCTNGTAAAATAATTTGAGAATGAATGAAAAGCNTATTTNGCTTTTGTNCTAATTTGATAATTATGTGAACCNTCTAATACATTAGGAGTTACTCTANTAAGGCTACCATTTCCNTTAGCNGACGTTTTATANAGATATCTTTCTGTNGGGTTTTCNGGGGAAGCAATAAAATATACNATTTCATTTNTTTCATCATAGGCCANAGGTTTAACAACATCGTAGTCACCTTTAGTAACTAANTATTCAGATTTACTACTTATATTAAACCTGTAAATATGTGACCAACCATCTTTNTCGGTTGTATATAAAAATTCTTTACCCTCATTAATAAATTTCCATCCAGCNTGAACTTGATAAGGCCATGAACTTCTNAGGTCTACCCANGCATCATCCTTNTCNTCCATCAGNAGNTCTGTTTCACCNNTATNACTATTTGCAATATAAATTTTACTNTGATTTTGTTTTCTGTTNAGTTGTTGAATCATCAAATCATTTCTNCCNGGCATCCANGTCATTCTNGGGAGATAAAATTTATTTTGTTCACCGGGTACTTTCATCCACGTGATTTTTTCATCAATTAAATTAATAACACCAATTCTAGCTGGGGTAAGATCTTCTCCAACCTTAGGATATTCTACCGGGATAGTATAAGAATAAATTGAATCTGTATTATTTATCATATAAAAATCTCTTACTTGATTTGCGTCAATTTGCCAAAATGCTATTCTAGACCCATCTTCACTAAAAATAAATCCATCCCTACATCCAAATTCTTCTTCATATACCCAATCAAAAGTTCCATTAATTAGTTTTTTGGTTCCGTTTGAGCTTGTAAGTTTTTTTATTTCTCTGTTTTCAAGATTTTCAAGATAAATATTAACACTAGTACTACTATTTCTAATTCCACTTTCAGATTTTTCTTTGGAAACATAACCCACAAAATTTTCATCTGGAGAAAATTTAGCAAACATCAAGCTAGAGCTTGACATTTCTCTACCTAATTTTTGAACTTGATTTTTATTAAAGTCATATACCCAATAGTCACCTCTNGTATTATATCTCCANACTTTTACAGATTTAGTGAATAATAGTATTTTATTTTTGCTTTGAGAGAAAGAAAAAGATTCTATCTNAATNTTNTTAATNTNAGNAGAGGACAAAATTATTTTATCTTCTTTACCTCTNGTGCTTACTAAAACAATATTGTTNTTTTTTATTGNGTAGTAGCCTGTTTCNTTTTCATTCCAAANTATATCATTTGGNAATACTCTTCCAAAAAGGNTAANTGAAACAAAAAATATTATAGAAAATAGTNCTTNGGTGCGTTTGATCATTTTATTNCAATTTTTTAAAAAATAAAAATTATCATAAATTGTTAATAATTACAATNTTATACAATGAATAGAATAGGTTTTCAATTTAATGACTCTGATGAAGAGGATATTTTTAAGGTTTTTGATAATTATGTTGACTCGAGTAAAGAAAAGTTAACTAAAGCTGCTGATAATCTTATGAAACTCTATAAGTCAACTGATTTAGATGNAAAGAGTAGGGCAAAACTGATAGATTTTGAGAAAAAGTTAAGAATGATTTTTAAACAAGTTGACGAAATAGATAGAGAAGTAGAAGATATGGCTAGAAGAAAAAGAATTNCTGATAANAAATAAATNATTTCATAAACCTTTCGCTGTAAGTACTATAGCTTGGCCTTAATGGGCTTTTNANTTCAAAAACTTTTGTCTNAGANTTAGCANTTATATTTATATTATTCANTTCTGAAACAATTATAAAATCCCCCTTTTCANCTGTTTCTTTNTTTAGAGTAACTTCNCCATCCAAAATAAAATAAGAGTATATAGCATNTTTTTGTANCTNAAAATCANNTTCAATATTTGAAGGTATTTCATATGAGTTTATTTCAATNCCTTCNGAAAAAATTTTCATAGGAGAATTTCCTCCAGCAATTTTTTTTANTTTAATNCNATTATNTTNANNTNTTTNGAAATCATTAGANTNNTAATCATCATATGANGCTTCNTNTGTTATTGAGTGTTGAATATTTGGATCAAACCAAATCTGAAAAATTTCAGACTTTTCATTTAATTCCTCAGCGTGAGATATTCCATTCCCTGCCCTAATTATTTGAACATCTCCTTTTTTAAGAGATATCCACTCTTCTTGTTTTGTGTCAAAATGATTTATTGATCCTTCTAAAACAAAACTACAAATTTCAAAACCTTGGTGGGGATGGAGACCTATTGTGCTTTTTCCTTTTGGAGTCCAAGCATGTGCCCAATAAAATANGTTNGAATANGGCNTNANTNTNCCNCCNTCTTGNNGAAANCCNATAGGTTTTTTTTCNAGNATTTCTCCANNATTAAAGTTTCCGTCAGCTTGGTCTTTTTTTTAATTACTTGAATATTCATGTTCAATTTTTGATGAGATATGACTCCAAAGTTTTATTCTCATTTCAATAGACTTTTTTGAAATTTCCTTTACCTCTTCCCATTTTCTTTCATTGTCACCGCATAAATTTTCAATCATCTTTAACGCTATTGGTCCATGGTCATCCCCATCTAATTCAATATGTCTTTCAAGGTAGTATACAAATTGGCTAGCTACATTACTATTTTCTTTATTTAGACCTCTAACAATTTCAATGAACATATCTGGGATCACATTCTCTCTCCCAAATGTGAAGGCCGCTGCAATTTTATGTGATTCTCCTGATTCAATTGTATCAAAAGTAAAATTTAAAAACTCTTTAATATCTTCTGCTAATTCATAATTTTCAATACATTCTCTATGATTAANTGAAAGTTTAATATCATGAATAAACTTTTTTATTTTTGAAGTGTCAGCACCGATTTGATTCATAGCCTCTAGATAAAGCTCAAAGTGACTCACAACTTTACCACCTTTAACTTCATCTGTCTCTTCTTCTAGTACAATCTCATTAATAAATCTAGCAGCCTTAGTGTTTTCAGAAGGTACCCAAGGATTATTAACACAGGTTAGCTTTACTTGAAGTGCCTTCAATAGAGACATAAAATCCCATACTGCATATATATGGTTTTCCATAAATATTTTTAAATCTTCTACTGAAGATATATTAGAATATATATTATGATTTACTAACTCTTTCTGAGAAGTNTCAATATGNTTAANTACATTTTGTATTTTCATGACTTTTTTTCTTACGTTTATTGAGTTATATTGTTTAAAAAAAAAGCAAATATGGGAGCAAATACTATTAATTACAATGAAGAAGTTTTAAAAGGTGGCTTTATTGTCTCTGGTGTCTCAATACTACTGACAATGATAATNTATATAATAGATATAGAAATGTTAGTAAGTGGATGGTTTGGATTTGTTTCTTTCATTCTTAGCATTGGGATATTAATATATATAGGTAGATCCTACAGGGATGCTACTGGGGGTTATATGACTTATAAAAACTCTTTGATATTTACATATTTAGTTCTTGTCGTTTCCTACGTGGTTGGATCTCTATTTAATATCCTATTGTATAATGTCATTGACCCATCTTTAACAGAAGTGGTTACAGAACTCACAATTCAAAATACAATTCCTATGTTAGAGTCTTTTGGAACNCCACAGGAAGCTATAGATGCTGCAGTTATTGAAATTGAGAAGGGTGTTGAACANCAANCAACNCCGATGGGAATTATAAAAGCTACTCCTTGGGCACTTTTATTTATGCTTATTTTCGCTTTAATTGTTTCAATTTTTGTGAAGAAGAACGAGCCTGTTTCAGATAGAATGAACTAAATTCTTTATTATATAATTTAAGTCCTTTGCTATTGAATTTGAAGTTTTTAAATACTCTTCTTTTTCCTTTTCTGTGCCATCAAATTTTTTAGGATCCTCATAAAGCATTTTAATATTTTTTATTGATCTTGGGTCATTGGGGCAAGATTTTTCAGCGTCAGAACATGTCATAATAGCTATGAATTTATCTTCCTTAATTTCATTCAATGTTTTTGAGTGTAAGTTTATTATTAAATCTTTAAAAATTACTTTATTGTTTTCANCTTTGATTCCTAAGTAGGATAAACAATAAAAAATATTTTCATGTACTTCTGTTTTCTNNGANCCNGCAGAATTAAAGANTAAATCTACCTTATAAATNTTAGCGAGGATGTATCCCCAAATTTGACAGAGTTGACTTCTTCTCGAATTATGTGTACAAAGAAAAATTATATTATTTGTATTTATTAAACCCTCTTTAATCTCTGAGATTATTNTATCTAAATGCGTTTTTTTATCCTTTTCAGGTATGTACTTATTTATTTCAGAAAAAAAACTATTTAGTTTATCATCCATTNCNTTATAATTTTAACAAATTTTAGCATNAGCTTCGGTGTTTCATAGATTAATTAATAGTTAAATTTGCTCAAATTTTTTAAAATGAGTAAAAATTATTTGAAAATACAAAGTGTAATTACCGAAGTAAACAAAGTAGTTGTTGGGCAAGAGTATATGATAAAAAGATTACTAATGGGTCTTTTTACTCAGGGGCATATTCTATTAGAGGGTGTACCTGGTTTAGCAAAGACGTTAACGGTAAATACTTTGTCAAGTGTTCTAAAGCTTAATTTTAAAAGGATACAATTTACTCCNGACCTTCTTCCGTCAGATGTAATTGGGACTATGATCTACAATCAAAAGAAATCATCTTTTGAAGTAAAAAAAGGNCCAGTNTTTTCTAATATTATNCTNGCNGATGAGATTAATAGATCNCCTGCTAAAGTTCAGTCTGCNTTATTAGAGTCCATGCAAGAAAAGCAGGTAACTATTGGTGATGATACATATAAATTAGANTTACCTTTTCTCGTGTTAGCTACTCAAAACCCNATAGATCAAGAAGGNACATACCCATTNCCNGAAGCACAAAGAGATAGATTTATGATGAAATTGAATATAGATTATCCNTCTAAAGAAGAAGAGTTAAAAATTATGCAAAGAATGTCTGATTTAAATTTTAAAAACTCAACAAAAACTATTTTGAANAAAAAAGATATAAGTGCTATACAGAATGAAATAAATAAAGTTTCNATTTCAGAGTCAATCGAAAAATATATAATAGAAATTGTTAATGCAACTAGAAAACCTTCTTCTATTAATTTAAATGATTTGGATGAATATATTTCTTTTGGAGCCTCACCAAGAGCAAGTATTAATTTATCATTAGCTTCAAAGGCTAATGCATTTTTGTCTAACCGAGATTATGTAATACCTGATGATGTTAAAGAAATTGCTCATGATGTGCTAAATCATAGAATAATTCTAAATTATGAAGCAGAGGCAGAGGGAATTATGCCAAATATGATAATTAATAAAATATTAGATAAAGTAGAAATTAATTCTTAGTCTATTTTATAGAATTGTATATTTTCTTTGTCTCCTCTAACTCTTCGTAAAGCGTTTCAAGAGCAGATTTTAATCCCACTTTTTTTGATTCTTTTTTCTGATATATTTTATAAAAGAATGTAGAATTCATCAATAAATTATTAGGATTATTTCTAATTATTTTATTTTGTTTTTTATCTATTATTTTAATATTCTTTTCTAATTCATTTATATANTCATTTACAAATNTTCTCATTAATATNTTTTTGAATGATTCCTGTAAATTATTAATTGATGCTTNTTTTTTTAGATCTTCTTTATCACTTATATAAATAAAAACTCTTTTTTCTTTCTTCGTTATAGTAGTAACTAAGGATAGAAGCTCACCTTTGGTTTGAATTGAGCTATTATATACTTTTTTCTCTTTTTCAAAACTACCCAGATCACCATAAAAGCTTTCTAATTGCTCAATTACTATTTTTTTTGGCATCAAAGTTGAAAAATAAATTGATTCGAAACGTAAATCATTAAATGTAGTTTTAATCTGCTTAGTTTGACTAAAAACATTATTTGGTATAACCCNATTNATATTTGTTTGNGCTTCAGCAAAATTTCCACNAATNAAAAGNAGAAATAAAGTAAAAACTCTNTGTATTGACATCATTAATCAAATAACTACGTATTAGAAATATTTGCAATAATATGAAATCTATTTTAATTACAGGAGGAACAGGATTAATTGGCTCTAAGTTGTTAGACTCAATAGATAAATCAGTCTATAATGTTTATGTGTTAACNAGAAAAAAATCATATAAAGAAAATGGGGTTAATTATATTAATTGGGATCCAGAAAATTCAGTTTTAGATATTTCCCAAATTAAAAATCTNTATTCTGTCATTAATCTTGCAGGAGAGTCTATTGATGGTTCGAGATGGACAAGTAATTATAAAAGAAAAATATTAGATAGTAGAGTTAATTCNACAAGGTTACTTTTTAATAAAGTTAAAGAAATGAAAGAATTACCTAAGTCATTTATTTCTGCATCAGCAACAGGNTTTTATGAGNTTAATACAGATAATCCCCAAGNAGAAACTGATCTNCCAGGNAATAATTTTCTTAGTGACGTAGTTCAGCAGTGGGAAAAAGAGATATTAAAGTTCAAAAGCTTAGGTCTACGCACAACCACATTTAGAATAGGTTTAGTTTTATCAAAAGATGGAGGTGTATTGAAAAGNTTATANCCGATATTTAAATTNTTTCTAGGNGTNCCTATTGGTAGNGGAAAGCAGATGNTAAGTTGGATTCACGAATCTGATATGATAGGTTTAATTAANATGGCAATAGAAAGTAATAAANTTGAAGGNATATATAATGCTGTTGCTCCTGAAATAATTACTAANACTGAATTTACTAAATCCTTATTGAAATCTTTAAATAGATTTTCGTACCCAAGCATTATTAAAGCTCCCTCTTTTATTGTAAGGATCTTATTTGGTGAGCAATCAGATTTAGTTTTAAATGGTTTAAATATTTCATCTGAAAAAATAATGCAATCAAATTATAAATTTAAATTTACCAAGTTATCTTCCGCACTCAACGCTATCTANAGAGACTAAAAATAATGGAAAAAAAGATTGAAATTTTTGGTGCCAGAGAAAATAATTTAAAAAATATCGACGTTGAATTTGATAAGAATAATTTAGTCGTTATTACAGGAGTTTCAGGTAGCGGTAAAAGCTCACTTGCTTTTAATACTATTTATTCAGAAGGACAAAGAAGGTATATGGAAAGTTTTTCTGCCTATGCTCGCTCTTTCATAGGAAATATTGAAAGACCAGATGTAGATAAAATTAATGGTCTNTCTCCCGTTATTTCAATAGAACAAAAAACAACATCAAGAAANCCAAGATCAACTGTTGGAACATTAACAGAGATATATGATTTTCTTAGATTATTGTTTGCTAGAGGNTCGATTGCATATTCTTATTTATCAGGNAAGAAAATGATCAAGCAATCTCAAGACCAAATAATAGAGAACATAAAAAAAGACTTTAAAAATTCTAAGGTTATTATAACAGCNCCTATAGTTAAAGGAAGAAAAGGACANTATAAAGAACTTTTCCTCCAAATTAGAAAAAAGGGTTTTTCTAATGTTAGGGTAGATGGAGAGGTTATGGAGATAACTAAAAACATGCAGCTGGATAGGTATGTTATTCATGATATAGAAATAGTTATTGATAAACTAGTTNTTTCTGATAGTGATTCAGAAAGATTAGCTAACTCAGTTGATATTGCAATTAAAAGTGGAGATAAAACCNTATATGTTATTGATGAGGATAGTAATTCAAAATTTTATTCTAAGAGTTTAGTTGACCCNGATACTGGAATCTCTTATGAAGAACCATCACCAAATAGTTTTTCATTTAATTCTCCTTATGGTTGGTGTGAATCCTGTAAGGGGCTAGGTGTCCAAGATAAAATTTTGAAAGAAAATATAATTGCAGATGAAAACTTAAGTATAAGTAGAGGAGCTATTGCCCCATTGGGTCAATATAGGGATATGTGGGTTTTTAAAAAAATTGATGCATTTCTAAAGCAACATGGGCTCGATATATCAACACCAGTAAAAAAAATACCTGAAAAGATTCTGGACACAATATTATTTGGTGAAAATATTGATGTTGCAGTTGAATCTACTAAATATCCAGGCACCTTGTGGCATACTAAATTTAATGGGGTTAGCGGATTTATTAAAAAGACACTAAAGTTTAGATCAGGAAAAACTAAAGATTTTATGTCTGATTTTATTTCTGAATCAAACTGTGATACATGTTCAGGTAAAAGACTAAAGAAAGAGTCTCTATACTTTAAAATTAATAAAACCTCTATATCAGATTTGAACTCTATGGATATAAAAGGTTTGAGAAATTGGATTTCATCAATTGAAAATAAATTGAATAAAGAACAACAAATTATTGCTCAGCCAATAATTAAAGAAATTAAACAGAGAGTAGAATTGATGTATAATTTGGGTTTAGAATATCTAAGTTTAGATAGGCCTCTTAGAACATTATCTGGCGGTGAAGCTCAAAGAATTAGACTTGCCACTCAAATTGGAACGAAATTAGTTGGTGTNTTATATATACTNGATGAGCCAAGTATAGGTTTNCACCAAAGAGATAATAATAAACTGATTGATTCTTTAAAAGANTTACGNGATCTAGGCAATACTGTAATTGTNGTTGANCATGATAGAGATATGATGGAATGTGCTGATAATATTATTGATATTGGTCCNGGNCCTGGATTAGGNGGAGGNGTTGTAGTTGCTCAAGGTAAATTATCTNAATTTTTGAAACAAGANTCAATTACNTCCAAGTTTNTAACTAGAGAGCTAGATATTGATATCCCTTCAAAAAGAAGAACTGGANATGGAAAAACTATAAATATANACGNNGCTAGTGGTAATAATTTAAGAAATNTNAATTTAACTATACCTCTNGGTTGTATGGTTTGTATAACAGGAGTTTCTGGTAGTGGAAAATCTTCATTGATTCACGGAACGCTTTCAAATTATCTGAAAAAAGAATTATATAATTCAAGAAAACAATTCTTGCCTTTGGATAAAATAGAAGGAACACAAAATATTAATAAATTAATTGAAGTAGANCANTCACCTATAGGTAGAACCCCAAGATCAAATCCAGCNACTTATACAGGTGTTTTTACTGATATAAGAAATCTTTTTTCCTCTTTGACTGAGTCAAAAATTCGTGGTCTAAAACAAGGTGCATTCTCTTTTAATGTTAAAGGAGGTAGGTGTGAAACATGTAAGGGAGCAGGCATAAGATTAGTAGAAATGGATTTCTTACCTAATGTTTTTGTTAATTGTGAATCATGTCAGGGAAAAAGATATAATAGAGATACACTAGAAGTAAGATATAAAGGGAAATCTATTTCTGATGTTTTGGATATGACTGTTTCTGATGCTGTAATTTTTTTTAAAAAACAACCCAAAATATCTAATAAGCTAAAGGCTTTAGATGAAGTTGGTTTAGGATATATAAAATTAGGTCAACCATCAACAATGTTATCTGGAGGTGAAGCTCAAAGGGTTAAGTTAGCTTCGGAATTATATAAAAAAGATACAGGAAGGACATTATTTGTTTTGGACGAACCAACTACTGGCTTACATTTTCATGACATACAAAATTTAATGGTAGTTTTAAATAGACTAATTGATAGGGGTAATACTGTTTTAATTATTGAACATAATATGGATGTAATTAAGTGTGCTGATCACATTATTGATCTTGGTCCTGAGGGAGGTGATAAAGGGGGTTATATTATTGCAGAGGGTACTCCTGAAAGAATAATAAAAAATAAAGATAGTTACACAGGTTATTTTTTAAAGAAAGAATTAATTAATAAGTGATTTTTTCAGTTATATAGTCACAAAGTTTTTTTCCCTCATTTGTTAGCGATATTATATTTTTCTCAATTTTAAGTAGCTTTTCATTCTTGAATAACTTTAGTTCTTTCTCTCTTTCCTTTAAAAGATTAACATTAAATGATTCTAGCAATTCGTTTTGGTTAACACCTTTTTTAGTTCTAATTCGAGTTAATATGTATTCATTAATTTTTTCAGTTGTTGACAACTCTTCCTTTTCATAAACTTTTTTCTCTTTATCAATTAATTCTATATACTTTTTATTATCACTTATATTCCAGTATCTAAATGTTTTGTCATAAGAATGGGCACTTGGACCNAATCCAATATACTCCTTNTTATTCCANTANTTAGAATTATGTTNTGAATGAAAGTTCTTTTTAGCAAANTTTGATATTTCGTAATTTTCATATCCAAAAATTTCAAGTTCATTAAGTATTAGGTCATATTGATCTAATACAGAGCTTTCACTAGGAAGCGATATTTTNTTCTTTTTNAAAAGATTATAAAAAACAGTGCGTTTTTCTAGTGTCATGTTATAGATAGAAACATGAGGTGGAGATAATTCTTTCAGTATAGAAAGGTCATATTTTATACTATCTCCTGATGAGTTAGGNGTTCCAAACATTAAATCAATCGAATAGTTATTAAATGTATTTTTAATTTTATTAATAGATTTTATTGCATCTTTTGATTTATGAATTCTATTAAGTTGTTTAAGTAAATTATCATTAAAGGTTTGTACCCCAAGACTNAGACGGTTTATTCCAATTTTTTTCCAGGAATTTAATTTTTTTGTAGTCACATCATCAGGGTTAACCTCAAGTGTTATTTCACAGTCTTTAGAAACTTTATAGTTATTGTTTATTTTAATTATAATTTTTTTAATAAGTTCATTTTCAATAATTGATGGTGTGCCGCCGCCAAAATAAATTGTTGATATGTTTTTATTATTAAATTTTTTTTGATTGATTTCAATTTCTTTGATAATTGCATAAACAAGAGTTTTGTAATTTTTTTGAGTGCTAAAGTGAAAATTACAGTAATGACAGGCTTTTTTACAGAAGGGGATATGAATATAGACACCAGCCATTTTAATCTAATTTTATTTCAAATACAAAAAAAATCAATTTATGATTATAACTCTATTTTATTATCTTTTTTTATAATTTCTCTATTAGTAGCTTATTACAAAATCAATTATCCTCTATTTTTTAAAAAATACTTTAATATCAGAAGCGTACTTTATCTTGGTAATAAAGAAGATTTTTTCTTTAGAAGTGATTTTTTTTCTTTTGGAAACATTATACCTCTTATTCTTTATTCTACTATCATTTCTTTTTTTTCTGTATTCGTTTTTGAAGATGCGAACTCAATACTTCTTGATTCTGCAAAAAATTTTAGTGTTTTTCAGAAATGGCTTCTCTTTTCCTTCCCATTTTTTGGNTTGATCATTTTGAGAATTATCATCATCTTAATTACTCTAAGGTTTTTTTCGTTTTCATTAAAATATAAAAAAATATACCTNTTGAACTTTTTGAGANTAACAATCTTATTGAGCCTATTGAACATATTTTTTTCTTATATAATTTATCAAATTTCTTCATTTGATTTAGCTTTCGATTTTTTAACAATAGTTAAGCTTATTATTATTTTTATTAGACCCATAATATTATTTAATTACTTTAAAAATTTTGCTCCAGAGGTAAAATCAAAAATTTTGGTAATTCTTATTATTTCTGATATAATNCCCTCATTATTATTATTTGACAGTTTGATGTTAATTGATTTGTTTAATTATTTAATTTCTCTATTTTGATTTCATTGTATTAACTTTGTTCCTTAAATAATTCAAGATGAGCGAAATAAAATACGATAAAAAAAGATTAAACCCAGTAAAATCAATATTAGTTTCCCAACCTGATCCAAAAGACGATAATTCACCCTTTCATAGGTTAGCAAAACAATANGACTTAAAAGTNGATTTTAAACCTTTTATAAAAATTGATCCNGTTTCAATAAAAGANTTTAGAAAACAAAAGATCAATATATTGAATCATACTGCTATAATTTTTACTAGNAGAAATGCAGTNGATCATTTTTTNAGAATAGCAGAAGGAATGAATGTTACTGTACCTACNGATATGAAATATTTTTGCATATCTGAGCAAACTGCAAATTATCTTCAGAAATATATAGTAATCAGAAAAAGAAAAATATTTACAGGACAAAGGACAATTGCTGAACTTTTGGATGTGATGAAAGAAACAATGGAAAAGTTTCCTGATGAAAAATATCTATTTCCTTGTTCTAATATTACTAGAGACACTATATCTGAATTTTTAAAAGAAAATAAATGTACTTATTCAGAGGCAATTATTTATAATACTGTACCTAGTGACCTTAAAAGGTTAAAGAAAGTGTTTTATGACATATTAGTTTTTTATACGCCATATGGTATAGATTCTTTAGTTAAAAATTTTCCTGATTTTGAACAGAATAATACTAGGATTGCTGGATTTGGAGTTAACACAGCTAAAGCAATTAAGGAAAATAAACTTAAATTAGANATTAAAGCTCCAATGAAAGACGTACCTTCAATGACAAGAGCTATAGAATTATATATTAAGCAAGCAAATAAAGTTTAGTTTATGAAAAAAGCATTCTTTTTAATTTTTTCTTTTNTACTAGTTAAAACTAATGTTTATTCTCAACAGGACCCATACTTTAGTACTTACCTTGTAAATCCTACTGTTGTAAATTCTAGTTTATCGTCCCTATACGAAAACAATAATGTTGTTTTGATCTACAGAAATCAATGGGCAAATTACAATCCAAACAATTTAGCTGTATCATCAGATTCCCCTAATACTGGAATTTTATCTTTAAATCTTAAGAATAGAGACAAAAGTCTTTCTTTTGGTATGACTGTAATTTCTGATAACCTTGGACCAAAAGAATTTTTTAATTTTTCTCCCTACATCGCTATTAGAAAAAAACTAAATAATTCTTTTTTAAGTTTTAGTGTATCTCCTTCATTTAAAAGTACAACACTTAATTTTAGTTCTTTAATTTTTGTGAACCCTAGTGACCCGTTCAATGTCGGAACAAAAGAAACTCAGTCACAACCTGATATTAATTTTGGTGTTTCTTATTATAATGACAAGCTTTTGTTGAGCTTATCAGCAAAAAACCTTGCTCAGCCATCTTTTAGTTTTGGATTACCTGAACTCAAAAACACTGAAAACATAAATTTGTCTTTTTTAGGTAAGTATCAAATTGAGGTAGATAGGGACTTGATCATTGAACCGTATTTACTCTTTAGGTCTGACTTATCTTCTTACACTTTTGATGTAAGTGGTCTTGCTACTTATAAAAAAACAATGAGTATTGGTGCTTCTTATAGGTACGACGAAGCTATTGTTGGTTTCTTAGGGTATCATTTTTTAAAGAAAAATAAATTATTTATTGGTTATGCTTTTGATTATGTTGTGCATAACGTAAATGCTAAAGCTCCTATATCTCATGAACTCGTTGTAAGATATGATTTACCAACTCCTCAAATGAAAAAACCTATCAGAACTCCTAGATTTTTTTATTAATCANGATTTTTCTAATTNGTATTGAAATGTGGCTTTCATAGTTAGTTTCATTATATTTGTTTAACTTTCTAACTAAATATTTTATCGTTAAAAACAATAATTTAGATATTTTAAAGTTAAGTTTTAACTTTGCGTTTAATTATGTTTAAAGCTAACTCAAATATTTCCTTATTTATATATTGCTTTTTGGCAATATTCATCGGTGGCTGTGGACTGCTTGGTGGAGGCTCTAGTAAAAAAAATCCTAGAGGACAATTAGTAGGAACACTAGACAGAGATGGGTTTGAAATGTCTGCTCAGTATGGAATGGTTTACATNCCAACNGGAAGATTCTANATGGGTCAAGCTGATGAAAATATTCAAGCAGATCAAANTAACTTTAACAGACAAGTTACNATAAGTGCTTTTTANATGGACGATACTGAAATCACTAANGATGAGTACAGACAATTTATTCAGTATTTAGAAGAAAATCCAGATTATGAATTATCNGAAGGNGCAACTGTTGAATCTTTAAAGCCAGATACTACCGTATGGTCTAGTGACTTTACTAACCATTATGGNGATCCACTTCTTGCNTATTATTGGTCTCATCCTGCTTTTGATGATTATCCAGTTGTTGGAGTATCTTGGGAATCTGCAAGAGAATTTACTAGGTGGAGAACAAAATTTTTAAATGATTTCAGGAAAGAAGAGGGGTTACTCCCTTTCCCATCTTTCAGATTACCGACTGAGGCAGAATGGGAATATGCAGCGAGAGGCGGCAGAGACAATGTTAAATATCCTTGGGGTAATCCATATACAAGAAACTCTAGAGGTTGTGTTTTAGCAAACTTTAAACCAGGAAGAGGTAATTATGTTGATGATGGATATGCATACACATCACCAGTAGGTGTTTTTTTCCCTAATGATTTTGGTTTATATGATATGTCCGGTAATGTTGCAGAGTGGTGTGAAGATGCTTACATAGATTCATATAATCCTTTGGTCTGGGATTTAAATCCTATATACAGAGATGACACTAATGACAAAAAAGTTATTAGAGGAGGGTCATGGAAAGATATTGCTTTCTTTATAGAAGTGGCAACTAGGACTTTTGAATATAAAGACTCTACAAGAGCTTTTATAGGATTTAGAACTGCTATGCCTCATTTAGGTAGAAATTTAGAAGGCTTTTAAACAAAACAAATTATATAAGTAGAAACAATTAAATTTTTTTAAAAATGATAACTAAAAAAAGATCGAATAACCCAATACTAAGATGGATTCAGAATGAAGATAATATGAACATGATGTATGGCCTTGGTGCTGCCATTGTGATTCTAGGTGCTTTGTTTAAATTACAGGGCTGGCCATTTGCTAACGCTATGTTAATTGCAGGACTTGGAGCTGAAGCAATAATTTTTGCTATAAGTGCCTTTGATCCGCCAACTGCTCACGAGTGGGATTGGAGTAAAGTTTATCCTCAATTAATGCCAGAAGGTCAAGGTTCTAATGCATCTCAATTTAAAAATATGATGAAAGAAGCCCAATTAGATTCCTCTACGTTAAAAAGTGTTGGAGATGGAATGAAAAAAATGGCTACTCAAGCAAGTAATATAAATGAGTTGGCAGGTTCGTCTGTTGCTGCTAAAGAATATTCAGACAGTATGAAAAGCGCAACCGAATCTCTTAAAACTGTTAATGAATCATATAGTGCTATATCTTCAACTGCTCAAGATCTTGCAGCTTCGTCTTCAAGTGTTAAAGAGGCTGTTGGCTTAACGCAAGAGTACAAAGAAAATTTAAAGAATGCTTCAAATTCTCTAGGAGCAATAGTTGATGCTTCTGGACAAATTACTGAAACAGCAAAGAGTATGACGAATGCACAAAATGATGCTGTTAGGTTACAGAAGGAATTACAGGATTTAACTGAAAATTTAAGTAAACTAAATAAAATTTATGTTGGCATGTATGATGCTATGCATAAGTAAAATTTAATTATATAAATATTTTTAAAATATAAATTATGGCAGGAGGAAGTAATCCTAGACAGAAAATGATTAACCTAATGTATTTAGTGTTAATTGCTATGTTAGCACTTAACGTTGATACAAAGGTTTTAAAGAAATTTCTTTTAATAAATCAGAGCTTTGAAGCGACCAATGCTGAAAAAGTAATTGATAATTCAAGAAAAATAGAATCTATTAGAGCGGCAGTAGATGATTCTGGTAACAGAAAAGAAGATATGGATGTTTTAAATTTATCAGAAGAAGTAAGAGATAAGTCTAATGCCCTTGTGAACTACCTTGGAGAAATTAAAAATACTATAGTTGAAGAAACTGGTGGTAGTGACGGTAAGGGAGGTATTAAAGGGTATAAGAATACTGACTATGTATATAGATACATGAACGTTGACTTTGATGACGATGGAATAATAAATGGAGATGAAATACAAGTTATACTAAATGAGTTTTCAGCTTTTATTCAAGACTCAATTTTCTTAGGTGATGAAAATTCAGGAGTTGTAGACCTTGCACGTAATGCAGATCAAATTCCATTATATGATGACGCTCCGCCACTTGATCCTTCATTTAGATCATTGAATTTTGGTTATGG
>NZVP01000047.1 GCA_002697405.1 Flammeovirgaceae bacterium | reverse complement strand
TTACAGGCTACACATAAAGATTTAGAAAGAAATAATCATATAGAAGTTGAAAAAAGGAGAACTTATGCTGCAATGGTATCTTCTATGGATGACGGGATTGGATTAATATTAGATAAACTTGAAGAGAAAAAGATAACAGATAATACTATAGTTATCTTCTTCTCAGATAATGGGGGAGTAGAGTGGTATAATTTCTCTGATAATGGGATATTAAGAGGTATTAAAGGAGACTTCTTTGAGGGTGGAATAAGAGTACCATTTACTATGCAATGGCCAAAAAAAATAAAACCTGGTACTACATATGATAAACCTATTATTGCTTTAGATGTATTTGCTACTGTGGCATCTGCTGCATCTGCAGAAAAGTATATAAAAAATGAGATTGATGGTGTAGATCTATTACCATATATAACTGGTAAAAAATCTGGTTTACCTCACGAATATTTGTACTGGAAGAATCCAGATAAAGAGATTGATGTTGTAAGAGATGAGAGATATAAATATCTTAGAATTAAAAGTGATGAGTATATCTTTGATTTGAAGAATGATATAAGTGAAGAAACAAATATTATTGATTCATCAAAACCTATTTATGACAGACTTAAATCTCAATTTAAAAATTGGGAGAAAGACATGATAGATCCTGTTTTTTTAGATTTAGGTAGTGGAAAAGAATATAATAAGCTTAATCCTGACAGATGGTTTAATTCTAGTCAAGAGAAACAGTAACAGGCCATCCCTCAAATTGTTTAGATTCATTTAAAGTTACATCTACATACCTTGGCCAACATTCAAATGTTACTTTATTTTCAATTTTATCAAATTTAATTACCCCATATCCAGCGCCATTTGAGTTAGTATCTGGATTTGCATATGCGTGCATAGTAATCTTATTATCAAATCCATCTTTATACCTTCCTGTCCATGGTAAAAGATTATTACCATTAACACCACCCATTTCGTTTTCTGGCCACCACCACCTACTATAATAATTATTTACTATTGCAGGAACAACAAATGCCCAAGGTCCATCTTCATATTCTTTAATTCCATGATGAATTACAGTTGGTAGATGTTGGTCTCCTGCAATATGGACAGCATTTGCATTTTTTATAAGCTCAAGAGCCTTATTTCTTCCTTTTTGAGGCCAACCGTTTGAGTCTAGGTCAGCATGAAGTCTATTCTCTTTTTTACCATGAAGATGGGCGCCCCCACAAAATCCAGTCTGTGATAAAACAGCCTTCATATTAGAGTTATTTTTGTTGTTTCCCCATTCTTCTAAAAAATTAAGTTGTCTTTCTCCNAGAAGTACAAGNTTATCTAAATCTATTGAACTGGGGTCATATTCAGGGTTTCTTATATGNTCTGGNCTTGGTCCNTGTTGNGGTATTTTNCCNTTAGGNCCNGATTTAAATTTACGATCTTCNATAATNGCAAANTCNANTCCNCCNAGNATAAGNTTNGTATAATAAACNCNTATTCCTTGTTCNATTGGTGTGTTNTCATATGGNTCTGGGAGGTGATTAGTTTGAGCTCTTTCTACCATTTTNACGTACTCATTATGATAAAAATAACCACCATCATTTCCTGCTGGCGATGACGCAACTTTTCCATTTTCTCCCCATAAATTTCCTTGTCCAATGTCATGGTCATCAGGTATTGTTATGCAAGGTCTATCTCTAAAGATTTCTCTAAATTGCATTCCAAATTTCAGCCATGCAGCAGTATGTTCTTTATGGTCATAAGACTGATCTCCTGCAAAAAATAAAATATCTGGATCAATGTGTTTAATATTATTGATATAATTTTCCCTATCACCTCTGTCTTTATTGCTATTACATGAGAATGCNGCCATTGTTATNATNTTTTTTTCATTAGGGTTTTTTCTAANTAAGCCTTCAAAATATGCATTATNACNATGNCTNAGTTTATACTTAATATCTTTTGAATCATCCCAATTTTCCAATCTAAAAGTTGTTGCCCATCCTATCTCATTAATATTTTTTTTATCTACTTCTTTCCATTCATTATCTGAAAATATTTCAAGTATTACCTCTCTTGATTCATTAGGATAAAGAGGAAAAAGTTGAGCTGTTAATTTTAAAATCTTATTGGATACAGTATAAATACCAAAGGCAATTACATCATCTCTGTCAACTTTTAAGTCTACAATTGGATTATCTGACCTATTCCACCAGTCATTAGTTGAAAGTGTGTCTAATTTACCAAAAGGGGATTTTATAAACTTTTTATTATTAACACAACCTACTAATAATGTAAAAAATAGAAAGATTATTTTGTTCATATTATTATTTATATTTTTCGAACCAAACTAAAATTCTTTCTGAGACATCCATCAAAAATTTAGGTTCTCTTGGTCCGTGGGGTGTTCTTGGATACACTATCATTTCTGTATCAAGTCCTAGTCTTTCTAAAGCTCTATAAAATTCTTGACCTTGAGTAAAAGGTACCCTTAAGTCATTTGCTCCATGAATTATTTGAGTAGGAGTAGTNGTATTTTTTATTTGGTATATAGCTGAATGTTTTTCATATGTCTCATAATCATTCCAAAATTCTCCTCCCATATGAGCGACTAGATAATCTTGGATATCAGTTGTAGTAACCATACTTATTAAATTAGGAAGTCCTGCACCCATACTNGCTGCCTTGAATCTATCTGTCTTAGTCACAATAAAACTTGTTAAATATCCCCCATAACTCCATCCCATTACGAACTGTTTATCAGGATCACCTATCCCCATATCAATTANCTTATCAACCCCAGAAACAACNTCTTCATAATCTCCAAANCCCCAATCTTTATAATTAGCATATCTAAANTCTTTACCATATCCNGTACTTCCTCTTGGGTTAGGCTTTATAGTAACATATCCTTTCTCAGAAAAGTACTCTGTCATATATATGCCAGGTCTTCCGTTAAATCTTTCTGAAAAAACTCCAGCAGGACCGCCATGTATTTGTAGTATTACTGGATATTTTTGTCCTTTTTTATAGTTTTTAGGGTAAGTCAAAATACCTTCTATCTCTTTTCCATCATATGATTTCCAACTGATAATTTCAGTTCTTGAAAGTTTAGGATAATCAAAATTATTTATGCTGCTTATTTTATTAAATGAAGGCTCATTAGAATTAGAAACATATACCTCAACTGGTGAGTCAAGATTCTCGTAACAAAGCGCTATATAATCAGACTCTTTACTTTTAACAACTGATGAAATAACACCCTCTTTATATTTATTATATGACCATGAGATGTATTTGTTACCATTAACTGGTAACATTATCACCTGAGAGGTTGTATTTACATTTTCTGATATGATCACCATTTTATTATCTGAACTCCAAGAAATTATATTGGAATCGCGATTAGGAGTATCGCTTAGCTTTATGGTTTTTTGATTTTTAAGGTCATAAATATATACATCTCTTAAACCAATAGATTCTTGTTTGCCACCTGATGATATAAATGCGAATTTATTTCCGTCTCTTGAGAAGATAGGGTTACCATCTCTTCCTGGTCTAGCAATAAGAATTTTTAAATTATTTCCATCTGAATCAATAACTGATATATCTGTATTTACAAATCCAGTATTTATATTGGTATCTTCTTGATGTGAAAAAATTATTTTTTCCCCATTTGGTGAGTAGTCAAAACTATTTACTGAATAATTTCCAGAGGTGACTTGAGTAACGGTATCCTCTTCTAAATTATACGAGTAGATATGAGAATATTTAAAGTTTTTATCAACAAGAATTACGTCAGTTTTATTTTCTTTAGATTTAATTTCTTCTTCAGTATCATCATCACTCTTTAGAAANGAAATCATTTTTCCGTCTGGAGACCATTTTATTGANCTGACTCCCTTCTTCTCATCTGTTAATTTTTTTGCTTCACCCCCTAATGTATTCATAATCCAAATTTGATTTTTTCCTGATCTTGAAGATAGGAAAGCAATTTTTTNACCATCAGGTGAAAATTTGGGAGAAGTACTTGATTTTTCATTGAAAGTATACTGAATACTTTGTGATCCTCCTGTGTTGTATACCCAGATTTGACTTAGAAACTCAGACTTTTTATCTTTCATTATTGCCTCTCTAACTACATAGGCAATATATTCTCCGTCATTACTAATATCAGTTTGATTAATAGANTTGATTTTCATACTTTCTTCAGGACTCCAAACATCTTGAGAGGATAAAGAGAAAGAAATTAGGTTTATTGATAATATAAAAAGTAAATATTTTGGGTTCATTGTTTCTAATTTATATTGAATTAAAAAATTATTTATTTAATTTAAAAAAAAATAAATCAATAGATATGAAAAAAATTATTCTTTTTATTTCTTTTCTTGTTATAAGTTGTAACTCAAATGATAGNCAAGAAAATCCAATAAAAAATTTCCAAAAAGAACTTATTGAAAATGGTATAACAGGCTCAAATGTAGCTATGGTTTACCAAAATGGTGAAATTATTTACAATGAAATAGTAAATTCTGGTGCAGTTGGAGATGCTGATATAAACGAAAATACAATTTTTGCTATACATTCAATGAGTAAGACGGTGACGACTGTTGCAATGATGATTTTATTAGAAAANAATTTATATTCATTAGATGATAACCTCTCTGAATATTTACCAGAATATGAAAATGTAAACTGCAAAGGACCAGAAGGTGTNTATCCATGTCAAAATAAAATTAAAGTAATTGATTTATTAACACATCGTTCAGGTTATACTTATTATGCAAGAAACGGATCAAATTGGTTATTTAATTTACACACTGATTTATTTCCTGATTATATTAATACATCTCGATTTGATAATCTTGATGATTTTTCAAAAGCAGTTGCAAAGCAACCTCTAGACTTTGAACCTGGTGCTATGTATACATATGGTTTAAATCAGGCTATATTAGGAAGGCTTATAGAAGTTTTATCCGGTCAAAGTTTTTATGATTTTCTAAAAGAAAATATTTTTGATAAGTTAGGAATGAATGATACAAAGTTTCATTTGACAGAAGAGGATAGGTTGAGATTTCAGCCTTTGAGAGTAAATATTAAATCTAGAACTACTTTTAATCAGACAGATTATAATTTAGATGGATATACTGCCGCATTGGATGGTTATTCTTATGATGAGAAAAATAAAGCTCATTTTGGAGGAGAAGGACTTGTCTCAACAATGAATGATTTTTCAAAATTTTGTGAAATGTTGGTCAATGGGGGTATATATGGTAATGAAAGAATAATTACTGAAGAAAGTATTGAAATAATGACTGATAACTATACTAATGGTTATCCGGATCCAAATGAGCCTAATGTTTTTCCAGATTATGCTGGTAACTATATAGGTTTCACATTTGTTGTAAATGAAAACCCAGAACTTGATGGATCTGGATCTGGAAAAGGTACATATGGATGGTCAGGATACAACAACACACATTTTTGGATCGATCCATTAAATAAAACTTATGGTTTATTTATGTCTCGAGCTATTGAATTTGATTTTTCCATAAAGAAAAAATTTAAACAAGCAGTTTATCTTAAAAAGTAATTACCAAAAACAAATAGTTAAATATTCTTTAGATTACAGTTTATAATTAAATATAAAATACCATGAAAAATATAATATTATTTTTATCTCTTATAAGTATTGTTTCATGTAATAACAATAAAACTCAAGAGAAATTCACAAGATTAACAAGAGGAAGCGTTGAGATTCTTGATGAAAGAGGAAAAGATTTTGTTTCAGAAAATTCAAGAATTGAACTATTAGTTGATTCTTTATTTCTCGCTGAAGGTCCATTGTGGGTAGATAAATTAAATTCTTTATTATTTACTCAAGTAGCTGCAAATAAAATTTATAGTTGGAACAACGACTCTGGTTTTTCACTTTATATGGAACCAAGTGGTTATACAGGAATAGTTCCAGCAGAGCCTGATGGTTTATTAGGATCGAATGGTATGATATTGGATTCTAATGGAGATCTAATATTGGCTCAGCATGGAGATAGGAGAGTAGTTAGACTAAAAAATTGGGAAAATAATTCGCCTGATTTCGAGACATTAGCAGGAAGTTATAAAGATAAGCTATTTAATAGCCCAAATGATTTAGTATATGCAGCTAATGGTGATTTATATTTTACCGATCCTCCATATGGTTTTGGGCTTGAAAAGTTATTAACTAGTGATTTAAAGGAACAGCCAGTTAATGGTGTATACAAATTAACTAGAGATGGTGAAGTAGTTCTTTTAGTTGAAGATATTTTACTCCCAAATGGTATTGCTATTTCAAATGATAATAAAACTCTCTATGTAAATAGTTCAGATGTTGAATATCCAATTATTACAAAATTTGATATTACAGAAAATGGGTTAGAAAATAGAGGGATATTTTTTGATGGTTCTGAACTAATTAAATCATCAGAAGGATGGTTTGATGGTTTAAAAGTACACTCATCGGGAAATATTTTTTCTACCGGCCCTGGAGGAGTTTTAATATTAACTCCAAAAGGAGAGCATTTAGCTACAATTGGAACAACAAGTAATGCATTAAATTGTGCTTTTGATAAAGACGAGGAATATTTATACATAACAGCATTTGATTATCTGGCAAGGGTAAAAATTAAATAATTATAAATTAAATTTAATAAGTATGAAAAATTTAAAAATTTTATCTTTTGTTTTATTTCTTATGAATTGTCAACTCAAAGAAAATACAAATCAGGACCAGTCAGTAACTAGAGATTCTGATTCAGATAATATTACTTTCATTATTAATTTAAAAGTAAATGATAATACGGATGAGGATCTAGATGAATTTATTAAACAAATAACTCAACATGTTATAAACACTGAGGATTTTTGTCTAGAGTATGGATATTATGTATCAGAAAATAGAAATTCAGTTACATTATATGAAAAATATATTGATAGTGGATCAGCAGTAAAGCATGGTCAAAATTTTATGGNTGGAGAATATTTTGATAGATTTTTTAATTTGTTCACTTTAGAAAAATTTATAGTTACTGGACCAGCATCGCAGGAATTTAAGACATTTACTGAAGAAAATGGTTTTGTTATAGAGTATAGAAATTCTATTGATGGATTTAAAAGATAATGATGAAATATCATTTATTATTTTATGTTTTATTTATTTTCTCGAGTTCAGTTAATGCACAAAATAAATTTGAGAATTTAGATGTATTTGAGTTACAGTATGCTCTTGACCCACAAATTTCTCCAGATGGTAGTAAGGTAGTCTATATACGTACCAAAATGGACATTATGAAAGATGGTAAAAGTTCATCTTTATGGATTATGAATTCTGATGGTACTAATCACCAGAAATTAACTTCACTTGTCAAAAATGAGAGTAATCCAAGATGGAGTCCAGATGGTAAAAGAATATCTTTTATTTCAAATTCAGGTGATGGAAATGGATCTGAAATATTTATCTATTGGGTAGATTCAAAACAATACTCATCGATATCTCAACTTGATGGATCTCCAAGATCACTAAATTGGTCACCTGATGGTAAAAGTATTGGGTTTTTAATGTTTGTACCTGAGAAAACATTACAGTTAGTATCGCCCCCAAAAAAGCCAAAAAATGCTAAATGGGCAGAAAAGCCAAGAATTACTGATAGATTAAAACATGAAGCAGATGGTTCTGGATACATGAGAGAGGGTTTTTCTCATATTTTTTATATTTCATCCGATGGAGGTAAACCAACACAAGTAACTAAAGAAAAATATAATCACAGAGAATTCGACTGGAAGTCAGATTCAAAAGGGTTTGTGTTTTCATCTAATTATAATNTTGATTGGCAATACGANTATAGAAATTCTGAACTTTATAGNATAAANATAGACGGATCAAGTTTAAAGACTTTAACANATAGAAAAGGACCTGATAGAGGGCTTGCTGTCTCTCCTGATGGAAAAAAAATTGCTTACTTAGGTTATAACGATAAGGTTCAGACATATCAAATTACAAGACTATATATTATGAATATTGATGGAGGAAGTAAGAAAGAAATTAAAATNAATTTAGATAGAAGTATATCATCACTTAAATGGTCTTCAGATAATAAAGGTCTTTATTTTATGTATGATAATGAAGGCAATACAAAGGTAGCTTACTCTTCTCTTGGAGGTAAGACTACTAAATTAGTTGATAATGTTGGTGGTACTACAATTGGAAGACCTTATGGAGGAGGTTCATACTCGATATCAAAAAATAATCATATAGTATATACTATGACTTCTCCATATAATCCGGCTGATTTAGTCATTTATGCAAATGGAGAAAACACTAGACTTTCAAACTTGAATTACAATTTATTTAAGGGTAAGGACTTAGGAGAAATAGAAGATATATGGTATGAATCTTCAGTAGATGGAAGAAAAATTCAAGGATGGATAGCAAAACCACCTGGATTTGATCCAAATAATAAGTATCCTTTAATTGTTGAAAATCATGGTGGACCTATAAGTAATTATGGTGATAGGTTTTCTCCAGAAGTTTTATTGTATTCTTCTGCAGGATATGTTGTTTTTTANCCTAATCCTAGAGGTAGNACAAGTTATGGAGAGGAATTTGGAAATTTATTATATAGGAATTATCCTGGTGATGATTATCATGACGTTATGGATGGTGTAGATAAGATGATAGATCAAGGGTATATTGATGAAGATAACCTTTTTGTCACTGGAGGAAGTGCTGGTGGGATTATGACAGCATGGATTGTAGGTAAAAATAATAGATTTAAAGCTTCTGCAGTTATAAAACCAGTAATGAACTGGATTTCTAAGACATTAGTAGCTGATAATTATTTTGGATATGCTTACTCTAGATACGAGGGTCAGCCTTGGGAAAACTTTAACCATTATTGGAGCTTTTCACCGATTTCTCTTGTTGGNAATATAGAAACTCCTACCATGGTGATGGTTGGTTTNAANGATNTNAGAACNCCACCTTCAGAGGCAAAACAACTTTATCATGCTTTAAAACTTAGAAAAATAGAAACGGTTTATGTAGAAATACCAGGTGCATTTCATAATATATCTAATAGACCTAGTCAACTTATTACTAAGATTGATCACATACTATATTGGTTTAATAAGTATAGAAATAAATAAATTTTATATTTTTATAAATTAATAATAAAATCAAATAAATATGAAAAATATACTTTTTATGCTTATTGCTTTATTTGCAATAAGTTGTACAAATAGTGGTGTTAACGTAACTTTTGATGATGAGAAATCAAATGCTATAAGAGCACATTACCAAAATTATCTGAATAATGACATTGAAGGTCTAAAATCTTTATGGTCTCCTGATTTAAAAATATATATGAATAGTGTTGAAGCTGCAGGGGTAGAAGAGATAGCATCTTTAATTTCAGCTCAACATGAAAACTTTTCAGATATTTCAATGAGTTTTCAAGATGATGAAGGAGGAGAAGATTTAGGAATTTGGATTCAAACAATTACTTATCCTGCAAATAATGGTTATCCGGAGACTACTATGACTCAATCTTGGTTTACATGGAATGCTACAGGAAATACAAGTGGTAAATCATTACAGGTACCAGCTCATATTGGTTTTCAGTGGGCAGATGGNAAAATAGTTAAGGAATGGCATAATTTTGATCCATCAGAAATGATGGCTGAACTTCAACTGGCTTCTTCTCAAACTGAAGAATAATTAAATATTTTTTCTGATATTAAACCCTGCTGAGGCAGGGTTTTTTTTATGATCATTAAATTAAAATCTATAACTTTATTTAAATCAATTAAACATCTATATGTCCATTAAAAANTTTTTTTTAGTACTATTTTTTGGTTGTTTTTCTAATCATATTTTTTCTCAATCAAACAACTTTTATTCATCATCAAATATTTCTTCTATGTTAGAAAAATTNGATGTTTTTGGTAAAGTACTTTATNTAGCTGCTCATCCTGATGATGAAAATACTAGATTGATTGCATATTTAGCTAATGAAAAAAAATATGAAACTGCTTACTTATCTGCTACTAGGGGTGGAGGAGGACAAAATTTTTTAGGAACTCATCTAAAAGATAATTTAGGATTAATTAGAACACAAGAGCTGTTAGAAGCAAGAAAAATAGATGGAGGGCAACAATTTTTTACTTCTGCTGTAGACTTTGGTTACTCAAAGGAACCAGTAGAAACATTAAATTTTTGGAATGAGGAAAAAATACTTTCTGATTTTGTTTGGATNATTAGGAAGTTTAGACCTGATATCATTATAACCAGATTTAACCAAACCCCATATATAACTCATGGTCATCATACTGCTTCAACTATATTAGCTGAAAAGGCCTTTAATCTTTCTGGTGATCCAGATGCTTTTCCAGAACAATTAAAATATGTTAAAACTTGGCAGTCTCAAAGACTATTGTGGAATACATCAAGAAGATTTTTTAATCTTAAAGAAGAAGATATTGAGAAAATGTTAAAAATAGATGTTGGAGTTTATAATAATAAAATTGGTAAGTCATATAATGAAATAGCATCTGAAAGTCGATCAATGCATAAAAGCCAGGCCTTTGGTGCTTTAAGAAGGAGAGGGAGTGAAGAAGAATTANTTGTTTATTCTCAAGGTAAAAAAGCAGAAAATGATATTATGGAAGGGGTAATTACTTCTTGGGATAGGGTAAAACCAAATGATGAATTGAAATCATATTTAAAGAAAGCTAAAGATTCATTTAATATTAATAAACCATACGAGATAATTGACTATCTCTCACTAGCACATAGAGAACTTAATAGAGTTATTGATAGAGATTGGAGAGTAATTAAAAAAAATGAAATTAAAAATTTGATTAAAGCCTCATCAGGTTTATTTTTTGAAGCTTTATCTAATGTTGAGTTAGCATCTAATGGTGAAGAAATAAAAATAAAGTTTGATATTATTAATAGAAGTCCATATCCTATAAAATTAGAGAAAATTCAGTTAGATAAAACTGAATATATTATAAATGATTCTCTTGAAAATAATAAATTATTNAGTGTTGAAAAAAACTTTAAAATTTCTACAGAAAGTGAAGTCTCTGAAAAATATTGGCTTAAAAACCCTTCAGAATTTGGTAGTTATAATATTGATGATCAAAGNTTAATTGGCGACCCTGATAATCAACCAACACTTGAAGCAAAGTTTGTCTTTAGAATTAATGGTCAACAAATTTCATATAACTCACCTATTATATATAAAATTAATAGTCCAATAAATGGTGATGAATATAGACCATTTAATATTGGAAACCCTATCTATCTCAATCCACTTAATAACCTTGAGTATTATGTTAATACAAATAAGAAAAAATTAAAAGTTGAGGTAATATCAGGTGCTAATGATGTTAAAGCTAGGATATATTTAGAAGTATCTGATGGTACAAAGGTTGAGCCTGAATTTTATGATATTGAATTTAAAAATAAGGATGAAAGAAAAACTTTAAGTTTTGATATAACATTACCTGGAAATAAAAACTCTATTAATAAAGTGTCTTATAAAGCAAAAGTTGAAGGTGATATACTATCGAGAGGAATAGATAAAATCATTTATTCTCATATTTCTCATCAGACGAGATTTCCAAAGTCTGATGTATCATTAATTAAATTTAATTTAAATATAAAAGCTAAAAATATTGCTTATCTAATGGGTTCTGGAGACAAAGTTCCTGAATCATTGTCTTTAGTTGGTTATAATGTTGATTTATTTGAAAAAAAGGATATTAATGCTGAAAAGTTAAAAAATTATGATGCTCTAATAATTGGAGTAAGAGCATTTAATTCTGATAAATCTCTTTTTGATATAAAACCTCAATTAATGAATTTTATGGAATCTGGAGGTAATGTTATTGTTCAGTATAATACTTCAAGAAATTTAGATGTTAATAAATTTTCTCCATATTCATTTCAACTATCAAGAAATAGGGTATCTCAAGAAAATGCTCCAGTTAGAATAATTAATTCGAAACATCCTGCTTTGAACTATCCTAATAAAATTACTTTAGATGATTTCAATGGTTGGGTACAAGAAAGAGGCTTATATTTCCCAAATTCATGGTCTCAAGAATATGAAACTATAATTTCTTCAAATGACGAAGGAGAAAAGCCAAATAATGGAGGTATATTAATTTCAAAAGTTGGTGAAGGATATTTTGTTTATACATCTTATTCATGGTTTAGACAATTACCGGCTGGAGTGAGTGGNGCATATAAAATTTTTTCTAATCTTATTTCCTTAGGAAAAAAATAAATCTAATTATTAAGAATTTCTTTAATAGCATAGCAAATACTTTTTACATTTTCTCTAGTAAAACAAATAGGTGGTTTACTTTTTATTACATTATTGTGTGGCCCATCAGTACCAACTAGAATAAATTTTTCTCTTAGTTTATTTTTTAATTTTTGTGCTAATAATGTATCTGGTTTTTTAGAATGTTTTTTTACAATTTCAATTCCTATAAATAATCCAGATCCCCTTACATCTCCTATGCAATTAAATTCATTTTTTAATTGATTTAATTTTTTCATNTAGTATTTACCAACATTTTNAGCATTNTGCTGTAANNTNTCTTTTTCTATAATATCTAATACTGCTAATCCAGCAGAACATGATACAGGNTTTCCACCAAATGAACTAAAAAACTCAACACCTTTTCCAAATGANTTTGCAATATCATCAGTTGTTATTACAGCACCTATTGGNTGTCCATTTCCCATTGGTTTNCCTAAAATTACAATATCAGGNATCACTTTATGCATTTCAAAACCCCAAAAATATTTTCCTAATCTTCCAAAACCTGTTTGAACTTCATCACTAATACATACACCTCCATTTATTCTAACATTATCATACATTATTTTAAGATAATCCATTGGTAGAGGAACTTGTCCACCGCATCCAAGTATTGGCTCAGTAATAAATGCAGCAATATCATTTATTTTTTTTGATGCATCTTTTGCATACCTTTTACCAATATTTTTTACTGATTTTGGATAAATATTTCTGTATGTATCAGGCATAGGTACCTCTTTTATATAACTCTTTATTCCCTGGCCTCTTTCATTATTGTATTTATAATGGCTGATGTCTGTTCCTCTTTGAGTATGTCCATGATATCCATTTCGAACAACCATTATATTATTGTTTTTTGAATGTGATAATGCAATTTTAATTGCTAGATCACTTGCCTCACTTCCTGAATTAACAAAATATATTTTATTTAATCTTTTTGGAAATTTTTTTAATAATCTATTTCCATATTCATATAGTTTATCATAAATATATCGTGTGTTAGTATTAAGTTTTTTAATCTGTCTAGTTATAGCATCATTAACTTCAGGGTGAGAATGTCCTACAATAGGAATGTTATTGTATGCATCTAAAAAACTATTACCTTCATTATCAAACATATACTGAAATGCAGATCTTTTAAATACAATTGGTTTATTGTAACTAAGAGAAAAAATTGGGCTTAATATTTTCTTTCTTTCTTTTAGATAGTCTTTAGTTTTCTTTATTTTCTTTTTTTTTTTGTTTAGCCCATTTCTAAAAACATTTTCTACATGATCTGGACTAGTTTTAATTAAATACCTTAACATTTTCCATGCTTTATTCTCTGATATTAGCGCATACTTGTTCTTAGGATTTATTTTTTTTGAATATGCTGAGTTACATACGCTTATACATAGCTTTGCAGCCATTAAATAATAAAGAAGAGAAATTTCAGTGTCTGTTAACTTTATTATTTCATAATATGATTTCAAAATAATTAATGCATTTTCTAACGGGTTTTCCTTTGAGTATGATGCATAAACCATAGCTATAGCAACTTCATTTACTAATTGAGTTTTAGCTAAATCTCCAAAGTCTATAACCGCTATTTTTTTATTTGTTTTAACTAGTATATTCCATTCGTTTAAGTCATTATGTATTATAGATGTTCGAAGTTCATCTAATTTAGGAAGAACAAATTCTTCAAACTGTTGAAAAAAAAATAATACTAATTTTCTATCACTTGGATTAGAAATATATTTTAGATATTTCTTATTTAAACTTAAATTTTGAATATCCCATGCCCATTTTCTTGATGCGATAGAATCATTAGAATAATTTTTAAGTTGTTTAGTAAGATTTCCTATAAATGACCCAATCAGTTCTAAATGTTTTTTTTGAGGATCAAATTCACCTAAAAAAACTCCATCTAAATAAGTTAATAATCTAACTATGTACTTTTTATTTTTCTCTTTAACTATTATAAAAGAATCTTTATCGGTAGAATAAATTGGTAATGGATAAGATGATTTTTTATATTTTGATAAATACTCTAAACAGTTATTTTCTGCTTTAACTAAAGATAAATTTTCTTTAGAATAAGGATATTTTTTTAATATAAAATTTGATTTGTCTTTACTATGAACTAAAAAATTTTCAGTATCATATCCATTTAGCTTCTTTAGACTGTTTATATCTATATTATAGAGATTACTAATTAATTTTTTTAGTTGTATTGTTTCCATACTGCCGTTGATCCATCTTTTTTGACATAAAGAACATCATATTCGGCTTTTTCATTTATGGTTTCCATGCCAGGCACATTAGTTCCTGCTGGCATTCCTGGAACAGTTAATCCAGCAATATCTGGTTGTTTTTCAAGCAATTCTTTAATATCAGATGCTGGTACATGGCCTTCTATAAAGTATGATCCAATTACACCAGTATGACATGAAGTGTTTTTTTGAGATATTTTATATTGAGTTTTAATTGATCTCATATTATTTTCATAAATAGACTCAACTTCAAAACCATTCTCTTCTAGATGAGAAACCCATTTTTTACAACATCCGCATGTTGGTGACATGTAAACTGCAACTTTATTTTTTGATGCACCACATGATAAAGTGATAAATGATAGTATTAGTATTAAGTATTTCATATCTGTAATCTAATATATAACTTTAAAAAAGTTAAATATCATATGTTAAATAAATAAAATTTTCTTTGAAAAAAATTATAAATTATAGATTTAAATATTTGTTGATTTTTTTTCTTATATCAACTATTATCTCGTGTAAAAAAGAAACTATTCAACTTGATTCTGATCAAGATGAATTAAATAAAATTATTGATTCATTTGAAGAATATATTTATGAAAATGATCATTCTTCAGATTATATATATGACCAGAATAAACTACACAGATTTGATCTTTTTCTAACTCAAAAAAATTTAGATGAAATAAACAATGACCCTGCAGCAGAAAATTATGTTGAAGGATCACTAGTTTTTGAAGGAAAGGTAATAAGAAATGTGGGGATTAGATATAAAGGCTCTATTGGTGCATGGGTGGGCTGTCTATCAAATGAAGATTGGACAAATCCAAGTGGTTATAAAACATGCCCTAAATTATCAATGAAAATCAAAATAAATTGGAAAGGTGACAACAAATTTTATGGAATGAAGAAACTTCAGTTCCATTCACAAAACCTTGATAAATCTAAGATGCATGAAAGATTAGGGTATTATATGTTTAGAAATTTTGGTGTTATAGCCCCAAGATCAAATCATGCATTACTATATATCAATGGAGAATTTAATGGAGTTTTTGCAAACACTGAAAATGTTGATGGACCTTTTACTAATAAACACTTTGTTAATCCTGATGGTAATTTATATAAAGAAGTTTGGCCAGTAAATAGTTTAGGAGCTAATAGAGAAGAAAATTATTTTATTGATGGATTAAAAACAAATGAAGAAATTTCTGATGTTACTAAAATTAAAAAATTTTCTGATCAACTAGGGTTAGTTAATAAATCCGATGCAAAAGAAATAGTTGAAGATTGGATAGATAAAGATGTTTTTCTTAGAACTATTTTAGTTGACAGAAGAATTGCTAATGATGATGGTTTCCTGCATTTTTATCATGAGGGAGGTTTAAATTATGAAAATCATAATTATTATTGGTATGAATATCCTAATGACGATAAATTACAACTTATACCTTGGGATTTAGATAATTCTTTTGAAAACTTGATATCGAATCTTAATCCTGTTACTCCTATTAAGGATAAATGGTATGAAATAACAAATAATTGTGTTGGCTTTAGATATGGTTCATTTAACCTATTACAAAAATCTGCTGCATGTGATAAAATAATTGGATCATTTTCAAGTTATAGAAATGATTTCGATAGTTTAGATGTAATTTTTCAAAATCAACTTTATAATATGTCAAATATTAATACTCTTTTAGATTCATGGTATATTCAAATCAAAAATTCAGTAGAAGAAGCTCATTCTATTCATGGAGATATAGAGCCAAGCATCCAAGAATGGACTGATAATATTAATTATTTAAAATATTCAATTGATCAATCATTAAATTAAATTTTATGAGAAAGTATATATTAATTATTTCATCATTATTTCTATTTTCATGTGAAGAAGAAGACATCCAGCAAAATACAAGTATGGGTTTACTTATAAATGAATTTTTAGCTAGCAATGATGCTTGTTGTCCGGATCAATCAAATGATTATGATGACTGGGTTGAGTTGTATAATGATACACAAGATCCTATAGATATTGGAGGGATGTATTTCACTGATACCCCTGATGATGATAATCCTTATCAAATACCAACTACTGATCCTTCTAAAACAACAATACCTTCTAAGGGGTATTTACTTATATGGTGTGATGACGATCAAGAGCAAGGCCCTCTGCATGTAAGTAAAAAATTAAGTAAAGGAGGTGAGTCAATTATATTATTATCCCAAGATAAGATTACAGTAATTGATTCTTATACATACCCAGAACAAACTACTGATATATCGATGGGTAGAGATCCTGATAATGTTACAAATTGGATATTTTTTGAAAATCCAACCCCAGGTTCAAAAAACTAGCTATAAGATGCATTAAGAGGCTTTTTGGCCATTGATTTTAAAAAAAGAAAATGTGATTTTAAAGCTTCCCTAGTTGTTTTATATTCATTGTATGGTAAACTAAATTCTTTTGCAGTTTTTTTAACTATTTCTGATATTTTTTTATAATGAATATGAGAAATATTTGGAAATAAATGATGTTCAACTTGAAAATTTAAACCTCCTGAAAACCAATTTATTATTTTATTATTAGTAGAAAAATTAGATGTTGTAAATAATTGATGCATTGCCCAAGTATTTTTCATTCCAAGTTCTTTAGAAGGTAATGGCATTTTCACATTTTCAACAATATGTGCTAGTTGAAAAATTGTACTTAAAATTATTCCAGCAGTATAGTGCATAATAAAAAATCCAATTAGTATTTTCCACCAAGCAAAATCTAAAATTAAAATAGGTAAAACAATCCAAATAGTATAGTATAGAAGTTTAGTGGTAATTAAATTAATCCATTGCTTAGTTGGATTAATAAATTTTTTATAAGAAAGTTTTCTTTTAATATATCTCTTCGTTTGAAAATAATCAGTTGCTATTGCCCAATTTATTGTCATTAAACCATAAAGTAAAAAAGAATAGAAATGTTGAAATTTATGATGAGGTTTCCATTTACTATGTTCACTAAATCTAAGTATTCTTCCAGCATCTAAATCTTCATCATGACCATGAATATTTGTATATGTATGATGAAGGACATTATGTTGAATTTGCCAGTTATATGCATTCCCTGCTAATATGTAGATACTGCCTCCCATAAGCTTATTTACCCACTTTTTACTTGAAAAAACACCATGATTACCATCGTGCATAATATTCATACCTACACCAGCCATTCCAATCCCCGTTAAAATAATTAATCCAAGGCATATCCATTGGTTGAAATTAAATAACATTATTAAAATATATGGAACAGCGAATATTCCGAAAATAATTAAAGATTTAGAGTATAGTTTCCAGTTTCCAGTTTTTTTTAAATTATTTTCTTTGAAGTATCTATTAACTCTCGAATTCAAAGTTTTAAAAAATTTTTTAGGATCTTTTTTTGAAAATTTAGGGAATAAATTTGTCATTATATTGGTGAATAATATTATACTAATTAAATAAAGAATTATCTTAATAAATACTTTTTTGTAATAAATTATTCAATGAAAAAAATTTTCATATTAATTTTTCTTTTTTCTTGTTCCAAAGACAAAATAAATCAACCAGAAGAATGTGATGAAAATTTTAATCCTCCATTTGGTGGAACAATATTTATTGATCCTGATATTATAACTGAAGATGATCCAACAACATTTATTAATTTATCATATGCTGGAAGAGGAACTAGACAGATGTATGATAGAAGATCTGGTTGGGTAACTTTAGAGCCATTTCTTTTTCCTGCAGAATATGATGATGGACTTACAATTGAAATTCAAGTAAATCCAGAGTTTGGCTCAAGAGAGAATGCAGAAACTTATGCTCTTAAGTATGCTGTGGTAATTGGAAGATTAACTACTGAATTAAGAAAAGATGTTGAAACATCATGGATTCATAGAGGAAATGAACCTTTTGGAGGTGGAAACAAAAACCTTCTAATTCATACAGATTGGTCTGAAACATATTATGAAAATCAAGGAATTCTAGAAGAAACATTTGTCCATGAAGCATCTCATACTTCTTTAGATTCTTATCATGCTGAATCAAGTTCCTGGTTAGATGCTCAACTAGCAGATTGTGAATTTATTTCTGATTATGCTAGAGACTATCCGATTCGAGAAGATATTGCTGAAAGTTATCTTCCTTACTTAGCAATTAGATATAGATCAGATAGAATCTCTGAAGATCTTAGGAAAAAAATCGAGGATGCTATTCCTAATAGGATTAAGTATTTTGATGATCAAAACTTTAATATGTATCCAATTCAATGATTAAATGAAAAAATTTATTTTATTCTTATTTATTCCATTTATATCTTATTCACAAGATGCAATCCTTTCAGAAAGACCATCTTTTAATGCTAACTATTTAGAAAAAGCTCCTGAAGTTGATGGAAATATAATTAATGATGAGATATGGAAATCTATTTTATCTATTGGTCCATTTATTCAAACAAAACCATTATTAGGAAATCCTTCATCAGAAAAAACAGATGTAAAAATAGCATTCACAAAAGACATTATGTATGTAGGTGTTATTTGTTATGATTCTAGCCCTAATACTTTAGTAGTTTCAGACTCTAGGAGGGATGCTAATCTTGATAATGATGATAGCTTTCTTTTTATAATTGATACTTATAATGACCAACAAAACGGATTTCTTTTTGGAACAAATTCTGTAGGAATGGAATATGATGCTCAAATTGATAATGAAGGGGTTGGTAATAGAACCGCACAGAGACAGCAAGGCGGAGTTATAGGAGGAACTAATTTAAATTGGGATGCATCATGGATAGTAAAAACTGAAGTTGGAGAATATGGATGGAGTGCAGAATTTGCAATACCACTAAAATCATTAAGATTTAGTCCAGGAGAAAATAAAAGTTGGGGTATAAACTTTCAACGAAATATTAGTAAGACTAATGAAATAACATATTGGGCACCATTACCTCTTGGCTTTAATTTTGGGATCAAAAGAGTTTCTTTAGCTGGTAAAATGAATGAAGTTTCATTAAGAAAGCCTGGTAATTTAAAATTATTTCCATACGCTTTAACACAAATAACTAATTTCAGTCAAAAAAAAGAACAAACATCTAATTTTGATGGTGGTGCAGATTTAAAATATAGTATTACCCCATCGCTTACTTTAGATCTTACATATAATACGGACTTTGCTCAGGCAGAAGTTGATAAACAACAAGTTAATCTTGATAGATTTAATTTATTTTATCCTGAAAAAAGAGCATTTTTTCTCGAAAATGCTGGGCAATTTTCTGTAGGAAGTCCAGGTGAGATAGATCTTTTCTTTAGTAGAAGAATTGGAATATCACCTAATGGTTCAATTGTTCCAATAATTGGAGGTGGAAGATTATCTGGAAAGATTGGTAGTACTAATGTTGGGATATTATCAATGGTAACAGATGGTATAGAGAAAGATGATCTTAAAAAAGAAAATTATTATGTAGCAAGAGTAAATCATAATTTTAATAATTCTAGATCTTCTTTTGGGGTTGCATTAATTGGTAAAGACGAGATAGACGGTGATTATAATAATAATGTTTTTGCTGTTGATGGTATTTGGGGTATAGGTAAAAAAGCAAAAATTTCAGGTTTTGCTTCAAAAAGTTCAACTCCAGGAATAAGTTTAAATGATCATGCTTTTAAATTTTCAGCAAATTATGATTGGAATAGTTGGAACATTTATGCTCAATACTCTGAAGTGGGAGAGGGTTTTAACCCAGAAGTGGGGTATTTAGAAAGAGCCTCATTTAAAAAGCCTTCATACTTAATTTTTAAAACAATAAGAGTAGGTGAGGAAAGTAAATTATTAGAATATAGACCACATATATCTGGACGATATTATTTTGACTTTGAAGGTAACATAGTAACTACTTATACACATATTGATGTTCATTGGGCTTGGAAAAATGGATTTGAGTTTCATACTGGATATAATGTAAGAAAAGAATGGGTATCTGAACTTTTTTCTATTTCAAATCTTAATATTTCCCCTGGAGAATATAATAATAGTGAGGCGCAAATTGTTTTTTGGACTAATAAAAATAAAGATATATCCTTCAGTACAAGAAGTTATATAGGAGGGTATTTTGGAGGGTCTAAATTTTTAAATAGTGCATCTCTTGATTTTAGATATGGAGATAAGTTCAGTTCTATATTATCAATTAATACAAATAATATAAAAATAGGAGATGATAAATTAAATGCTATTATTAGTGGTTTAAATTTAACCTATTCTTTTAGCCCTAGGATGTTTATTCAAAGTTTTGTTCAATATAATAATATATCTAACCTATTATCAGTAAATACAAGGTTTGGCTTATTGAATGATGCAAATACAGGGCTTTTTATTGTATTTAACATATTAAGGGATAGAGATATATTAGATGAAATTAATAGCCAGCAAATAACAATTAAGTATACCCACTCGTTTGATTTAATAAAATAGTTTGCCTTGATTAGAGTTGCTTTATTAATAATTGTATTTACTTTCTTTTCTTGTGAGAAAAATGATGAATATATCTTAGAAACCATCATATTCCCTGATTTAAGTGGAACACTAAATATATATAGTGGGGTTTTTGGAGGAGGAGAATCTATAACTTTAGAAGCATATCCTAATGAATTTTTTGAATTTATTAGTTGGTCTGGAAGTGAATCTAGTAATAGTCCCATTATAACTTTTATAATGAATGAAAATAAATTGATTTATGCAGAATTTAGAAAAAAAGATTCTGATGGGGATGGAATTAGTGACGATATAGATTTATGTAATGATACTCCTTTAGGTCTGCTAGTTAATAATGAAGGTTGTACTAGTTTGCAGTCTGATTATGATAATGATGGCGTAATAAATGAATTGGATATTTGTCCAAATACCTCTACTATGACATCTGTATCAAATAATGGTTGTCCACTAATATATCTTGATGAAAATGGTGTTACCCTTAAAGCAACTGACGAAGCAATTGATTCAATAGGAAAAACAGTTTTATTTGAGGGGGATAGTGTAATTATAATTAGTGATTGGAATCATTTGCGTAGCCTTAACCCTCCGAATTACAAGGGGAATAAGTTAATTGTGACGACTTTTTTAGATAAGACAGATGTAATATGTCTTACTCCATGCGCAATAAATGATAATTTTATTATGTCATCATGGGATTTGAGTAATGTTAAATCTATGTACTTTACTTTTTGGAATCTGAATGGCTTTGATCAAGATATATCAGAATGGGATGTGAGTAATGTTGAAGATATGGAAGGATTATTTTTTCATTCTTATAATTTAAATGTTGATATATCATCCTGGAATGTTTCTAAAGTAAAAAACATGAAAAGAATGTTTAGAGGGGCATTTTATGCTAATCCAGATGTTTCATTATGGAATGTTTCTAATGTTGAAAATATGCAGGAAATGTTTTATGAGACTGATTTAAATCAAGATTTAAAGCAGTGGGATGTAAAAAAAGTAAAGAACATGGAAAAGATGTTTTATTCTGCTAAATATTTTAATCAAGACCTATCTAATTGGAATGTTGATAATGTAGATAGTTGTGATAGTTTTAATGAGAAAGCAGAATCTTGGCAATTGCCTAGACCTAATTTTTTAAATTGTGATCCAGACTAATATTTTTTTTTTAAATTGAATGAATGAAAAATAAAAAAGCAATAATAATTGGAGCATCTTCTGGGATAGGGAAAGGGATATCTCTTGGATTACTAGAAAATGGTTATAAGATTGGAATCTCTGCAAGAAGAAAAGAAAGACTTGATGAAATCAAGAAATTAAATCCTGAAATGGTGATCGTAAAAGAATATGATTCTTCAACTGAGAAAAATGATAAATTAATTAACCTATTAATTGAAAAACTTAATGGGGTTGATTTAATTATTTATTGTTCAGGAATAGGAATTATTAATAAGGAGCTAGACTATTCGATTGAAAAAAAAGTAAATAATCTTAATGTTTTAGGATTTACTCAGGTAGTTACTCATGCATTTAATTATTTTTTAAAAAAGGGTGAAGGTCATATTGTTAATATTAGCTCAGTAGCATCAGAAATTGGTAATGGAATATCTCCTTCATACAATGCTTCAAAAGCTTATCAGGCAAATTATTTGCAAGGATTAAGGTTTAAAGCTTTTAGAATGAAGATGCCAATTTTTTTAACTGATGTTAGACCAGGTTTTGTAGATACTGATATTTTGATGGGTAATAAAGATAAATTATTTTGGGTTGCTCCATTAGATAAAGCCTGTCAGCAAATTATAATTGCAATTGAGAGAAAAAGAAAAATAATATACATTACAAAAAGGTGGAAAATTATTTCTCTATTAATTAAAATCCTACCAGAAAGAATAATAAGATTGTTTTTTTAGTTATTACTGCTATATTCTTTTATCATTGCACTCATTATGCTATCAGTTAAAAATATCAGTAAATCTTACGTTGATCATAAGGCACTTGATAATATATCTCTTGATGTTAGAAAATCAAGCATCTTTGGTTTACTTGGTCCAAATGGAGCTGGAAAAACCTCTTTAATTAGAATTATAAACCAAATAATAAATCAAGATAGAGGAGAAATTTATTTAGAGGATAGACCCATAACTTATGATGATGTTAGGAAGATAGGTTACATGCCTGAGGAAAGAGGTTTATACAAGAAAATGAAAGTTGGAGACTTTTTGCTTTTTATGGGTAAACTTAAAGGTCTAAATAGAAATCAGTGCATTGAAGCTTCTAGATTATGGTTTAAAAATTTAGAGGTTTCTAATTGGTGGGATAAGAATATTGAAGATTTATCTAAAGGAATGAGTCAAAAGGTACAATTTATATCTACTGTTTTACATGATCCGGATCTTATCATATTAGATGAACCATTTTCTGGTTTTGATCCTGTAAATGCAAATCTTGTAAAATCAAATCTTCTTAGATTAAAAGACGAAGGAAAGACAATTATTTTTTCTACTCACAGAATGGAATCAGTTGATGAATTATGTGATCATTTAGCTATGATAAATAACTCAAAAAAAATACTTGATGGTGATACTGAAAAAATTAAAATGAAATATAAATCTGATAACTATTTAGTTACTCATGATAAAAAACTTAAGAAAGATTCATGTTTTTCAATTATTAAATCAGAAGAAATATCAGAAGGTATTATTGATTCAGAGGTTAGTTTAAGTAATAATAAATCTTACAAACAACTGTTTAAATCTATATCCGATCAATCAAAAGTGATATCATTTAAAGAAAAAATTCCTAGTATGAATGATATTTTTATCAT
>NZVP01000046.1 GCA_002697405.1 Flammeovirgaceae bacterium | reverse complement strand
ATTTCTTCCGAAACTTTTTTAGCAAAAATCTTTCTTTTTTCTTTTTGAGAAAAAACACTAATACTAATTAGGCAAAGTAATGTTGTTAAAAAGAATTTATTAATCATTTCTGTAAGCTTACGTAATTAGATGACTCTTGTTAGAAAATCTTTCTTAAATTATTTTTTAAAAAGATCAACAAATACTGGAGTAGCAACAAAAATAGAGGAGTAAGTACCTACAATTATCCCCACAAGCAATGCAAATGAGAATCCACTTAGTGATGGACCTCCAAATAAAAACAATACTAAAACAACAATAAATGTTGTCATTGATGTTATTAATGTTCTACTAATTGTTTTGTTTATAGACTCATTTACAACAGGAATTATTTCACTACCAGCTTTAATTCCAAGGTTTTCTCTTATTCTATCAAATACAACAACAGTATCATTAATAGAATAACCTATAATAGTAAGTAAAGCAGCAATGAAAACTTGATCTATTTCATACGAAACTCCAAAAAGATTTGCAATTGCAAAAGCTGATATAACGAAAAGTGTATCATGAAATAATGCAAAAACTGCTCCTGTTGAAAATTGCCATTTTCTAAATCTTATTAAGATATAAACAAAGATTGCAATTAGAGCTAGAATACCTGAACTTAATGATGAGTTTTGAATGTCATCTGCTATAGTTGCTCCCACTTTTGACGAACTAGATATAGTAAAATTTTCTTTGTCAAGCATAGTATCATCCTCAATAAAACTAAGGTTTGTAACATTTTCTAAACCACTAATAAGTTGGTTCTTAACTGTTACATCTGCATCATCTGAATCATCATTTATTAGGTATGAGGTCGTTATTTTTAGAATATTATCTGCTCCAAAAGTTTTTACTTCTACACCTTCGTTATTAAAAGATTCTTGAAGACCATTTTCAACTATAGATGGAGTTTGAACTTCACTAAATGTAACTACATATGATCTGCCACCTTTAAAATCAACACCTAGAGTAAGTCCTTTTAAAATTAATGAAATAATACCGACTGAAATGAAAGTGATTGAAAAATAATACGCTAACCTTCTTCTTCCTAAAAAATCAATCTTCAGAGATGATAATAAATTTCTTGAGAAAGGAAATGAAAATCTTAACGAACTTTTATCTCCATTTCTACTTAGTCTTTCTACTATAACTCTTGTTATATAAACCGCAGAGAAGAAAGAACATATTATCCCAATTATTAAAGTGATTGCAAAACCTTTAACAGGCCCTTGTCCTAAATTATATAATATTAATCCTACCAATAGGGTAGTAAAATTTGCATCAATAATTGAAGTAAAGGCTTTATCATAACCGTTTGAAATTGCCTGTTTTAAATTAGCACCATTTCTAAGTTCTTCTTTAATTCTTTCAAATATTAGAACATTTGCATCTATTGACATACCAATTGTTAATACAATACCTGCTATTCCTGGTAATGTGAGAGATGCTGATAATTGAGCTAAAATTCCAAGTATGAAAAATATATTGAAGAAGAGGGCTAAATTGGCAATAATTCCTCCTCCAGAATAATAAAATATCATAAACATCAATACAATAATTAGTCCAGACATGATTGATTGGAAACCTTGACTTTGTGCGACTTTACCAAGAGTTGGTCCAATAACAACGTCTTCTACAATAGTTGTAGGAGCTGGAAGTGTACCGGCTTTAAGAATATTAGCTAAATCTTGAGCTTCTTCAATTGTAAAATCTCCTGTGATCTGAGAATTACCATTTGGTATTTCATTTTGAACGAATGGTGCAGAGTATACATAATTATCAAGAACGATAGCTACTCTTCTACCAATATTTGTTGATGTTAATCTTCTCCAATTCTTCGCACCATTTGAATTCATTTGCATAGAAATTGATGGTCTGGCACTTTGGTCAAGGTCTTGTCTTGCATCGGTGATTACTTCTCCTGTCAATGGAGCTTTTCCACCTCTAGATGTTTTTATAACAAATAACTCAAGAACTTGATCACTAGGATCAGCAGTATTTTCAGTTGGTTTAACAGCCCATAAAAATTTAATAGTATTTGGAATTAACTGTTGTACTTTATCATTAGATAAAATAGAATTTATAGACATAGTGTCTTCAAGATTATAAAATAAACCACCAAACTCAGATCTAAGATTAGATAGCAATGGAGATGATGTATTAGCTAGTAAATTTTCATCATCATTTTCTGTAGCTTCTGTTGTTGAGTTATTATCTGAATCGTCTGAATTTCCGGATAGTAATGATTCAATATCATCTGATTGAGATGTGTTATCAAGTTCATCTTCAGTACCGCTTTCACTCGCGTTATTCAAAATATTTTGACTAATAGCAAACTGGTCAATTATCTGAATAGTTTGAGATACCTCAGTTTCATTAATTTCTGAAACTTCCCAAAACTCTAATTTTGCAACACCTTGTAACAATTTCCTTACTCTTTCTGGATTATCAACTCCTGGAAGTTCAATTTGAATTCTACCCGTTCCTTGTAATCTTTGAATATTGGGTTGAGATGTACCAAATCTATCAATTCTAGTCCTTAGAATATTGAATGATCTGTCAATTGCTCTTTCAACCTCTTCATTAATTATATCTAAAATTTCAGAATCGGAAGAATCAAATCCTATTCTACCTCTGTTGGATACAGTTGCAAAAATTTGAGATAAATTCTTTTGTGGTGCAATAGTTTTATACTCAGCATAAAATTCAGATATGAAATTCAATTGAGTACCTTTAATTTTTTCTTTGGCTATAGAAATTGCTTGTAAAAAGTCGGGGTCTTGGCTATTTGAAGATAGCCCCTGAAGAATGTCTACCGGAGAAACTTCTAGAGTAACGTGCATACCACCTTGAAGATCTAAACCAAGGTTTAACTCTGATTCTTTGATATCTTTAAATGTAAAATCTGATACTAAATTATATACTGGCTTATTCCATATTGAGTCAAGATATTTTTGTTTTTTCTTAAAATCAATATTGCCCTCACTGTCTCTTGATATTTCAGTCGCCTCACCTTGAATTCTTTGAGAAACAAAAGTAAACTGCAAGTAGTATATCGATAGGAAAGATATTGTTATAGTTAAAAAATATATTAATCCTTTATTTTTCATTTTCTTTTTTCAAAAATCAGTTGACAAAAGTATGGAAATTAATGGAAATTAACTAAGGGGCAAATTAATTATTATTTACTCCACTTTCTTTCAAAATATATTCTAGAGTTAACTTTGCTCCATTTAAATTATCAGAATCATTATTAATTACTAAATCAGCTGTTTTTTTATATGGAAGAATAAAGTTTTTATAAGAAGGAAGTACGTGGTTTTCATATTTATAATTTACATCAGACTTGTCATAACCCCTCATTTCATGGTCTCTTTTAATCCTTCTTTCTATCATTTTCTGAATATTACAATCAATAAAAATTTTTCTATCAAAAAGGTTAGAAATTTTAATTTCATTAAATAAAAATAACCCCTCTACAAGAATGAATTTATTAGGGCTCACTAAGATTTTACTAGGAATTATTTCTGGATTATTAAAGGTATATTCTTTTCTCAAAACCTTTTCTCCAGCTTTAATTTTTCTGATATCTTCAAAAAATTCATCTTGATGAAATGATGAGGGAAGATCAAAATTATAATGTCCGTTATTGTCTTTTTGTTGATCTTCTCTTTTTTTATAATAATTATCTTGATATAAAATCGATACATTCTCAGGACCGAGATTTTCTAAAATATATTTGGCTATAAAGGATTTACCAGATCCACTAGATCCACAAATACCAAACAATCTACATTTAGTTTCCATTAAGGAAATTTACTAATTTATTTACAGCTATACCTCTATGAGATATAGCATTTTTTTCATTTAGACTAAGTTCCGAATAGGTTTTATCATATCCTTCTGGAATAAAAATAGGATCATATCCAAAACCATCTTTTCCAACTCTTTTTCTAGTTATTGTACCGTAAACTTTACCCTCAAAATAGTGTGTTTTATCATTTTTTATTAGGCATATAACTGTTTTAAAATATGCATTTCTGTTTTTATTATTTCTTAAATTCTTTAGAACTAATTCAATGTTTTTTTCTGAGTCACTATTTTCACCAGCATATCTTGCTGATTTTACACCTGGGGATCCACCTAATGAGTCTATAAATAATCCAGTATCATCTGAAAAACAATCTATATTAAACTTTTTATTTANAAAACTTGCTTTTAGAAAAGCATTGCCNCTTATNGTATTCTCGGTTTCAGGAATATCANCAAAAAAACTNAAATCTGTTAGGGAAATTATTTTGTATGTAGATAATAAACTTTGGACTTCCTTTAACTTATTATTATTACCTGTTACAAAACAGATCTCATTCATTTTCTAATCTTGATTAAATTGATATCAAAAATGAGAATAGAGTTTTCAGGAATCTCAGGGGTATTTGTGTTTCCCGTATCACCATAAGCATTTCCAGAAGGCATGAGTATTTTCACAGAACCTCCTTCGCTAATTTTACTGAGTGTTAAACCAAGAGTCGTCTTAAAATCAGACAATTGGGCCAGATAACCATGATCAGATACTACTGGGAAAAAACTTCCTAAACCATTATAGGTGTATGTTATTGGAGAATAATATTTAGATTCATCATAATACCCAATGCTTTCNGCTAATGACTGAATATTCGTATCAAATATTACTAAGTCTATAGAATCATTAGTAAAAAATATAGAATCATTAGTATAATAACCGGCTAAATGAATACTAACTATATCATTAATTTCAGGGTANAGTTGTTCATTTCCGTAATCTGTAATTGAATAATAAACTCCTGCGCTTATAGAATCAGCATAATTTATGCCCACTGATTCTAAATAGGAAAAAATTAAAGATAAATCTGTTTGTCTTTGATTTAAAGAATCAATTTCATCTTGAACAGGGTCAAATACNTCCACATAAACTTCTTCTGTTGTACAAGAAATAATAAAAATTAGTAGAATAGNNATAATTAAATTTTTCATTATTTAATGTCTAATAATTTTATTCTAAAAATTAAAATAGAATTTTCAGGAATAGAATTNGTTGATGTGTTACCGTAAGCTAGCCCTGAAGGTATAATTAAAATAATTTTTCCTTGTTCATCTATATATGGTAATCCTAATTCCCAACCTTGAATAACTTCACCTGCACCTAGAACTAACTGAAATGGTTGATTAGTATAATTTCTATCAAATTCTCGACCATTTAATAATTGGCCAACATACTCAACACTTAAAGTATCTCCTAACTGAGGATATTGCTGATTTCCTGATTCTAAAGTTTTATAATGAAGACCATTATCTAAAGATTCAAATCCNGTAAGATTATTTTCATCAATATATCCNTTAATTCTATTAATATCCAAAGCTAACTGCTCTTGCTTTGTCCTTGTAACTTCAACATTTTCATCAGTACATGAAAATCCTGATATAATTATAAGAATTAAAATAATATATCTCATAAAAATTAGTAATCTAATACCTGAATCTCAAAAATAAGAATTGCATTAGGCGGTATTACTCCTCCAGCTCCAGCAGCTCCATATCCTAGTGGACTAGGAATAAATATTCTACCTTCTGCTCCCTTATTAAAATATGTAATACCTTCATCCCAACCTTTTATTACCATGCCTCTTCCTAGTTGAAATGAAAAAGGTTCATTTCTACTTAGAGAAGAATCAAAAACCTCTCCATTTAATAGCATTCCTGTATAATGAACTGTAACGTTATCTCCTGCAGAAGCATTATCTCCAGAACCGTTTTTAGTGATCTCATAATATAGACCGCTTTCTGTTTTGGTTGCATTAACATTATTTTCTTTTAAGTAATTTTCAATTAATTCTAAATCAACTGACAATTGTTTTTCATTGTTTTGTTCCATTTCTTGTTGCATTTTTTCATATTGTTCTCTTTGAAAATCTTCAAACTNTGATTGTGACATTACNTTTTGGACACCACAATANAAGCTAATNAATTTATTTTTTACTGANTCAGGCATATCTACAGCTTGAGGTGCATTTTCAAAAAACTGCTCAGTGGTAAGTTGAAAAAAGACACTATCACCTAAAACTAAATTATCAATTACATCATAAATTATACCATTGTTTTTCCAAGTTGAATCTTTACGGAGAACAACTGGATCTTTTCCAACTTTATTTAATAATTCATTTCCGTCATAATCAAAATATTGAAGATTTAGTAGAACAATCTCACCCTCTTGAATTTGTGATGCAGATCCATTTTTTANATATTTTATTTCTACTCCATTATCTAAAGTTTTTTCTTTGTCAACACANGAAAACATTAATGTTATTAAAGAAAGTAGTATTATATTTTTTTTCATATTAGTAATTTAAATCTATTGAATATTTTGATATATGCTTCAAAAATTTTTCCAAAGCTACTGAAAGTTTATCTTCTAAGCTTCCACCAGCAGCATTTTTGTGACCTCCCCCATTAAAATATTTTTTAGCAAACTCATTAACAGAAAATTTACCTATCGATCTAAATGAAAATTTAATTCTTTCTTTTGTCTCAATAATTAATACCGCCATATTAACATTTGTTATTGATAAAGCATAATTAACAAGACCCTCAGTGTCTCCCTTTTTAAAATTATGATCTAATAAATCTTTNCTCGATAAAACAATATAAGCTGCATTACCATTAGATGTTACCTCTAATTTCTCGGATAGTGCATAACCTATAAGTTTAAGTTTATCCAAAGAATTTGAATCATATANTTTATTGTTTATAAAATTAATGTTGATTCCTCTATCCATCAAATCAGCTACAATTTGATGAACTTTTGATGACATTGAAAATTTAAATGAACCAGTNTCAGTTAATATTCCAGTATAAATTGCCTCAGATATATCCTTATCAATTAAACTTGAATCTAATTCAACTAAAAAATCATAGANTAATTCAGCAGTTGCTGAAGCNTTTACATCGTGTATTTTAAAATCATAAAATTCACTTGGTTCGAGGTGATGATCAATTAATATTTTTTTTGAATTAGATTTTGCTATATGATCTCCTAATTCATTGATTCTACTCAGGTTATTAAAATCAAGACAAAAAATTAATGAAGAATTATCAATTTTATCTTGTGCTTCTTTTTTTGAATTTGAAAAATTTATAATTAATTCATCATTTTTCATCCACTTTAAAAAATCAGGATAATCATTTGGTACAATTATAGAAGTATTGTGTCCTTGTTTAATTAAAAAGTTAAGNANTGCAATAGAAGAGCCGATAGCGTCTCCATCCGGATTTACATGGGTCGTAATTACTATGTTCTGTTTCGAACTTAATATCTTTTTAATTTCTTGCATTTCAATAATTTAGCATGCAAAACTCAATAAATAATATTGAAAAGTAAAATATATTAACGAATTAACAGTCCTTTTTAATTTCAAAACAATATTATATGTTTGCAAAAAAAACAATGAGCGGAAATAAAACTTTTACAATAATTAAACCAGATGCATTTGAAGCAGGTTATACTGGTCCGATAATCCAAAAGATTGAAGAAGCGGGTTTTAATTTAAAAAACATGAGACTTATAAGGCTTGACCAAGAATCTGCTGGAAAATTTTATGCAATTCACAAAGAAAAGCCTTTTTTTGGCAGATTATGTGATTACATGTGTTCAGGTCCAATTATAGTTATTCAATTAGAAAAAGAAAATGCTGTTGAAGATTTCAGAAAATTAATTGGTGCTACAAACCCAGAAGATGCTGAAGAAGGTACAATAAGAAAATTATATGCTACTTCAATAGAAGCTAATGCTATTCACGGATCTGATTCTGATGAAAATGCTGAAATTGAAATTAATTTCTTTTTTTCTTAAAATAATCAATTATTAGAAATCCAAAAGTTATTTAATCCATTACCTATTGATAATTTTATTTTAGAATCTTGAATTAATTCTAAAATTGCAAGNAAATTATAAATAACTAAAATTTTAAGAGGATTCTCTTCTATAAGTTTAGCAAATGAAATTTTTGATTTTGATTTAAGAAGGTTCGTTAAAAATTTTTTTTGTTCAGTGATTGAATATGGGTACCTATAAATTTCATGTTTAGGTTTATTTTGCTCTACAGCATACTTATCCAAAGCATTTTTAAAGACAACAAGTAATTTATATAAATCAATGTCTTGTAGTTCTGTTTCAACTTGAGCTCTTTCGCTAATTATATTTAATTCTGAAAACAAATTTCCTCTTGAAATCTTCTCTTGTCTATGCTCCTCTAATTTAGAAAAATCATTTATTACTGATTTATATTTTTTATACTCAATTAAGTGCTCAACAAGTTCTTCTCTCGGATCAATTTCATTACCTTCTTCNTCAACAGAAAGTCTAGGGAGTAGCATTCTCGATTTTATTCTCATCAAAGTAGCTGCAACAACTATAAATTCACTAGCAACTTCAATATTCATCTTTTCTAAGTCTGATATATACTCAAAAAAATCATTAGTTATTTGTGAAATAGGAATATCCATAATATCTAACTCATCTCTTTCTATAAAAAAAAGCAATAAATCAAATGGGCCTTCAAACAACGGAATTTTTATTTCATAACTCATAAGAAAATGAACATTATTTTTTTTATGTAAGGAATTAAAATAAAATTAATACTTTATAATAAAATTAATAGATTTATAAACCAATAATTGAAAAAAAGAGTATAAGTATAGCACATTAACTATGAACAAAACAACATTTAAGACTCTTGATAAAATAAATCTTCCAAAAGATTTAAGAAAGCTGGATAAAAAAGATCTTGATGATGTATGTAATGATCTTAGAAATTACATAATTGGTTCAATTTCAGAAAATGGCGGTCATTTTGGAGCAAGCTTAGGAGTTGTTGAGTTGACAGTGGCGCTTCATTATGTGTATAATACACCTGAGGATAAAATTGTTTGGGATGTAGGTCATCAAGCTTATGGACATAAGATATTAACAGGNAGAAAACATAACTTTCATACTAACCGAGTTTATGGAGGACTTTCTGGATTTCCAAAAATATCAGAAAGTGAATACGATACTTTTGGAGTAGGACACTCATCGACATCAATATCTGCAGCTNTAGGAATGGCTATAGCAGCTAAACTAAGTAATGATTTAAAAAGACAACATATAGCAGTAATAGGAGATGGAGGAATGACAGGTGGAATTTCTTTTGAAGGAATGAATCATGCAGGGGATACTGATGCTAATTTNACTATCATATTAAATGATAATTGTATGTCAATTGATCCAAATGTAGGTGCTCTAAAAAAATATTTGACTGATATTTCAACATCTCAAGCATTTAATAGTATTAGAAATGATATCTGGAAGGTTTTAGGGAAACTNGAGAAAGTGGGAGAAAGTGCAAGAGGTGTNGCTAAAACTGTAGAAAAGAGTTTAAAGTCCTTTGTTTTAGATAATTCTAATTTGTTTGAAGCGNTAAACTTAAGATATTTTGGTCCTATTGATGGTCATGATGTTAATCACCTAGTAAAAACTCTTAATGATTTAAAAAAAATACCAGGGCCAAAGCTACTACATTGTATAACAAAAAAAGGGAAAGGTTATTCTTTAGCTGAAAAAGACCAAACAAAATGGCATGCAACTGGAAAGTTTGATGTGGAGTCAGGAAAAAGTCTTGTCGTTAAAAGTACTGAAAAGTCTCCACCTAAATACCAAGATGTTTTTGGTAATACAATTGTTGAGCTTGCTGAAAAAAATGAAAAAATAGTTGGAGTCACTCCAGCAATGCCTTCAGGATCATCTTTAAATATAATGATGAAAAAAATTCCTGAGAGAGCATTTGATGTTGGAATTGCTGAACAACATGCAGTTACNTTNAGTGCTGGCCTAGCAACTCAGGGAATGATTCCTTTTTGTAATATTTACAGTACATTCATGCAAAGAGCCTATGANCAGGTAATTCATGATGTATGTATTCAAAATTTACCNGTAATTTTTTGTTTGGATAGAGCTGGAGTNGCTGGATCAGATGGTCCAACCCACCATGGAGCATATGATATTGCTTACATGAGNTGTATACCAAATATGATTGTTTCCGCTCCTATGAATGAGTCTGAACTAAGAAATCTNATGTATACTGCACAAGCCCANAATAAAAATCCTTTTACAATAAGATACCCAAGAGGAAAAGGTGTTCAAATTGAGTGGGAAACAGAAATGGAACTAGTTGAAATTGGTAGTGGAAGAACAATATGCGAAGGAGAAGAAATTGCTATTTTATCAATTGGTCATATAGGAAATTATGCCACAAAAGCTATTAAAAAATTAAATGAAGATAATATTTTCCCATCTCATTACGACATGAGGTTTGTTAAGCCTTTAGATGAAAAATTATTGCATAAAATACTTAAGAATCATAAATATATTTTAACAGTTGAAGATGGATGTATCATGGGTGGATTTGGATCTTCTGTAATTGAGTTTATGGNTGATAATAANTANAAGAANCCTGTACAAAGANTNGGCATACCTGATAAAATTATAGAACATGGTTCACAAGATGAATTATATAATGAATGCTATTATGATGATAAAGCAATATATGATTTCTGTAGAAAAATGTTAGATCATCAAGGCAGTAAATACGAAGAGGTAGTTATTTAATCATTCAGTAATTTTTCAAGANACCTAACAAAAATATATACCTCCAAATAAGAGTTATACAATGGTACAGGTGCAATTCTTAAAACATTAGGCTTTCTATAATCGATTACAAATTTTTTATTAAGTTGTTGAAAAATATCTTCTGAATTATTAAAGAAATATAGAGATAATTGAGCACCTCTTCTATGGGACTCTTGTGGAGTTATTATTTCAAAGAAGTCTGAATAATTTTTTATGTTAATCAACCCATCATNTAGAAATTGAGTTAAAGATTTAGATTTAGAAAAAATATTTTTAAGTCCAACTTTATTAAAAATTTCCAGAGAAGCTAAATGCATATCTAATAGAATTACTGGAGGATTACTTATAACCCATCCCTCAGCAGAGTTTTCAGGATCAAATTTCTTACTCATATCAAACCTTGTTGATAATTTATTTCCCCACCACCCCTCTAATCTTTTATTTATATGATTAAAATGTTTAGAATTTACATATATACCTGATATNCCTCCTGGACCAGAATTTAAATATTTATAACTGCACCAGGTTGCAAAATCAATTTGGAGTTCANTTAAATCAATTTGAACATTTCCAATAGCATGAGCATAGTCNACNCCTAAAACAATATTATTTTTATGGCANACCTGAGATATCTTTTTTAAATCTATAAGTTGCCCTGAGTAATATTGAATACCAGGTAATAATACCAGGCTTAGTTCATCTTTATTTTTTTCAATACTTTGAATAATTTCATTCTCTAACAAAACATGATTATCAGAGCTAATTAAAATTAAAGATGATTCATCAAGACCATGTAATTNTAATTGAGAGTTTATTACATATCTATCGGAAGAAAATGCATTATCCTCAATCATTATTTTTGACTTTTTATTTTTTGGATGGTAAAAAGAAATCATTAATAAATGTAAATTAACTGACAATGCGTTCATGATCGCAATCTCTGACGTTTCACAAACTAAAAAATCTTTTAAGATGAGNTTTATTTTGTCTTGAATTTCAATCCAAGGATAATCACCAGAAAAATGTGATTCTACAGCAGAATTTTTCCATTGGGTTAAGTGTAAATNTATTTTTTCTCTTACAGAATTATGCTGAAGCCCGAGAGAATTTCCACAAAAATAGATTTTATCATCTTTATGACCTTTACCATACTCAAACTCATTTTTAACCCAAGATATTGGATCTTGNGAATCCATTTTTAAAGCATCTTGTTTTTTCATATATTGAATATAAATAATAAAGAAAATAAAATCATGAATCTTTCATTAAAAGGTAAAAGAGCAATAGTATGTGGAAGCACTCAAGGTATTGGNAAAGCAATAGCAATAAAATTAGCANTTCAAGGTGCTGCTATTACATTAATATCCAGANATGAAAAGAAATTACAAGTAACACTAAAAGAATTAAAACTTATTAATAAGAACGATCATAACTTTATTGTATCTGATTTCAATGACCTTAAATTATTAAAAACAAAATTTAAAGACTTTCTTAAACTGAATTTAAAACCAACAATTCTTATAAATAATACAGGAGGTCCTCCACCAGGACCAATATCAAAAGCAAGTTCAGATGATTTTGAAAAATATATGAAAATGCATCTTCATTGTAGCCATTATTTATCAACATCATTAATACCTATTATGAAAGAAAATAAATTTGGCAGAATAATCAATATCATTTCTATATCAGTGAAAGCACCTATTGATAATTTAGGAGTTTCTAATACTGTAAGATGGGCNATGGCAAGTTGGGCAAAAACATTATCAAATGAAGTTGCTGAATATGGAATCACTGTAAATAATATATTACCTGGGTTCACTGATACAGAAAGGCTTCAAAGTCTTTTGAAAAATAGAGCTTTATCTTCAGATTTAACAATAAAAGAAATTACAAATAATACTATTTCAAATATTCCAGCAAAAAGATTTGGGAAACCGGAGGAGATTGCTGATGCTACATCTTTTTTGTGTAGCAAATCTGCTGATTATATAAATGGTATTAATTTACCTATAGATGGAGGCTTCTCTAAAAGTCTTTAAAATTTTCTTTTAAAAGATATATGAATAAGAAGAAAGCAGTTAAATACTCTAAAGATTTTATTATTGCTGATGGCCATATTGATTTGCCATTCAGATTAAATAAAGAGGGTCTGTTATTTGAAAAGAGTATAAATCTGAATAATGAAACCTCTGGAAATTTTGATATACCAAAAGCAAAAAGAGGAGGATTAGATTGTCCATTTATGGCAATATATATTCCCTCAGAAAAATCAGAAAATGAGGCTTATAAATTTGCTAATTCATTAATTGACCTTGTAGAAAATATTATTAATTCTAATAAGAATTTAAGTTTTGCAAACTCACCTGCAGACGTATTTAAAAATTTTAATAACAATAAAATTTCTCTACCGATGGGAATGGAAAATGGTTCTGCATTAGGTTCAGAACTAAATAATTTAAAATATTTCTTTAGTAGAGGTATTAGATATATAACCCTAACACATGCTAAGAACAATCAAATATGTGATTCGTCATATGACAGTATAAGAAAATGGAATGGCTTAAGTGATTTTGGGAAATTATTAATAAATGAAATGAATAATATAGGAATGATGATAGATGTATCCCATGTCTCTGACGAAACATTTTTTGATATTATTAAAATTACACAAAAACCTATAATCGCTTCCCATTCATCTCCAAGAGCCTTAACTCCGGGGTTTGAAAGAAATTTAAATGATGAAATGATTGAATTAATTGCACAAAATGAGGGTGCTGTTCTAGTTAATTTTGGGTCTGCTTTTGTTAATTCTAGATCTAATAAAATGTTTAGTGAAATACAAAATACAGTTGAAACATGGAGAGTGAAGAATAATTTTAAAATTGAGGATAAAAAAGTTGAAGAGTATAAAAACTTATTAATCAAAAAAATGAATCCTTTTGCGGATATAGAGGATGTATTAGACGCGATTGATCATGTAAATAATCTGGTTGGAGATGATTATATTGGTTTTGGATCAGACTATGATGGTCTTGGGAATACACTTCCAAACAATTTAAAAGATGTATCATCATATGTAAATCTACTAGAAGGACTAATTAATAGAGGATATTCTAGAGAGAGTATTGAAAAAATATGTTATAAAAACTTTTTTAGAGTATGGGATGCTAACCTCCAAAATCATCAAACCTAATATTTTCATCAGGAACACCCATATCCTCTAACATTTTTAGTACAGCTTGATTCATAAGAGGAGGACCACACAGATAATACTCTACATCTTCAGGTTCCTTATGTTTACTTAAATAATTATCATAAAGAACTTGATGTATAAAACCTTCATAACCATCTTTTTTATCTTCTAATTTCTTTTTAATACTCCAATTATCTTCTGGCAACGGTTCTGATAGACCAACATAAAAATTAAAATTTTTAAAATCCTTTTCAATTTTTCTAAAATGATCCATGTAAAACAATTCTTTTTTGGATCTTCCCCCATACCAATAAGATACTTTTCTTTTAGTTTTCTGAGTGTGAAATAAATGAAATATATGAGATCTTAATGGGGCCATTCCAGCACCACCACCGATATAAATCATTTCTCTTTCAGTTTCATTTATATGAAACTCACCATACGGTCCTGAGATTGTAATCTTATCACCAGGTTTTCTTGAAAAAACATAAGATGAACATATACCAGGATTAACTTCCATCCAATCATTCTTTACTCTATCCCATGGAGGAGTAGCAATTCTGATATTTAACATTATGATGTTTCCTTCTGCTGGGTGGTTAGCCATTGAGTATGCCCTAAAAATAGGCTCATCATTTTTCATTTTCAAAGGCCACAAATTGAACTTATCCCAATCTCCTTTGAATACGTCTTTCTTATGACCTAAATCAGGATGAGGACTAATATCCATTTCTTTAAAATTAATTTCTGTTTCAGGAACATCAATCTGTATATATCCACCTGATTCAAAATTTAATGTCTCACCTGGAGGAAGCTTTACAACAAACTCCTTGATGAAAGTGGAAACATTGTAATTTGAAACAACTTCACACTCCCACTTTTTTATACCAAAAATTTCTTCAGGGATTTCTATTTTCATGTCTTGCTTCACTTTTACTTGACAAGACAACCTCACATTACTAGCTTTTTCAGATCTAGATAAATGTCCCACTTCTGTTGGAAGAACATCTCCTCCACCTTCAGATATAGTGCATTTACACATAGCGCAAGTTCCACCACCACCACACGCCGATGGTAAAAACATCTTTTGTGAAGATAGTGTTGATAATAATGTTGATCCTGCTGATGTAATAATTGGGTTTTCAGAATCACCATTAATAACAATATTTACATCACCAGATTGAACAAGCTTTGACTGAGCAAATAAAAGTATAAATACAAGTAATAATATTACTATTGAAAAGGCTACTACTGATGTTGCAATTGTTAAAGACACTGTTGTTTCTTCAAAATTTTTGACAAATATAAATCAGAAATAATTTGATATAATATTTTTTGAAAAAAATAAAATTAGTTTTTTAACATCTTCAATAACTTAGAAATTTTATTCTTTAAATCTCTTCTATCNACAATAAAATCAAGGAAACCATGATCAACTANAAACTCTGATCTTTGAAAACCTTTAGGTAAATTAGATCCTATTGTTTCTTTAATAACTCTGGGTCCAGCAAAACCAATTAATGCACCTGGTTCTGCAATATTAAAATCTCCAAGCATAGCATATGAAGCAGAAACTCCTCCTGTAGTAGGATCTGTCATTAATGATATATATGGAATTTTATTTTTAGATAATAAAGATAATTTTGCTGAAGTTTTTGCCATCTGCATTAACGAATAAGTTGATTCCATCATTCTCGCTCCACCCGATTTTGAAATAATCATTAATGGAACTTTATTTTTTAAAGAAAAATCAATTGCTCTTGAAATCTTTTCACCAACAACTGAACCCATAGAACCACCTATAAATGAAAAATCCATGCAGGATATAACAATTTTATGCCCATCTAGTTTTCCATGAGCTGTCCTGATAGCATCATTTAACCCAGTTGATTTAACAGATTTTGAAACCCTATCCTTGTAAGATTTTGTATCAGAAAATTTTAAAGGGTCAGATGAAGAAAGATTTTTATCTAATTCTACAAAAGACTTATTATCAAAAAGAATCTCAAAGTATTCTTTAGATCCAATTCTAACATGGTAATCATCTTCCGGACTAACATATGAATTGTTCTTAAGTTCTCTAATATGAACTACCGATCCACCAGGGGTTTTGTACCACATTCCATCTGGCAATTCTTTTTTCTGAGCAGTTGGGGTATTAATATTTTTTTGTTTTCTATTAAACCAATTCATCTTGTAAAGTTAGAAATTTAATCTACTTCTTCATAATCTATAAAATCTCCCTCTTCATCTAAAATACCTTTCTTATTAGACTTCTTAGATTTTTTAAAATTGTTTACTGATTTGCCAATAAAGGTTTTTACATAAAACGTAGAAATTTTATAAATAACATATATTATTAGGAATAGTATTAATAAAAATTTGAGCATTACTTACTAAGGTAAAGATTTCTTTTTGAGTAGATATCTANGAAGTAATCATCCATCAAATCATCAATAAAATAAATAGANTCTCCNGTTGATTTCATTTCAGGNCCAAGTTCNTTATTNACATTAGGAAATTTATCAAAAGAAAANACTGGNTCTTTAATAGAGTACCCATTTTTATNTGGATTCATTTTAAAGTCTGTNACTTTATTTTTCCCAAGAATTATTTTTACAGCATAATTCACATATGGTTCNCTATATGCTTTTGATATGAAAGGAACTGTNCTTGAAGATCTAGGNTTTGCTTCTATTATNTATACTTTATCATCTTTTATNGCAAACTGAATATTGATGAGNCCAACAGTTTTNAGNGCAACAGCAATTTTNTGTGTNTACTTCTTAATTTGATTAATAACAAAATCNCCTAAACTATAAGGTGGCAGTACAGCATTTGAATCCCCNGAGTGAATACCTGCTGGCTCNACATGTTCCATAATNCCAATTATATANACATTTTTTCCATCGCATATGGCATCAGCCTCTGCTTCTATTGCTCCNTCTAAAAAGTGATCNAATAAAATNTTTCCCTCTGGTTTATCTTTAATCAAATCAACAACNTGTTCTTCAAGCTCTTTTTCATTAATTACTATTTTCATAGACTGACCACCTAGAACATATGAAGGTCTTACAAGAAGTGGAAAACCTATTTTCTTGGATAATTCAATTGCATCAGTAGCTGTTTCAATTGTCCCGTATTCAGGGTACGGAATTTTATTCTCTTTCAATAAATCAGAAAATCTTCCTCTATCTTCTGCTAAATCCAATGCGTCAAAGGAAGTTCCTAAAATCTTAATACCATAATTATGTAATTTTTCAGATAACTTTAGTGCCGTCTGACCTCCAAGCTGTACTATTACACCAATAGGTTTTTCGTGTAATATAATTTCATATANATGTTCCCAAAAAACAGGCTCAAAGTATAGTTTATCAGCAACATCAAAATCAGTTGAAACTGTTTCAGGGTTACAATTTATCATTATAGTCTCATAACCACATTCTTTNGCAGCAAGAATACCATGGACACAACAATAATCAAACTCAATTCCTTGACCAATTCTATTTGGACCAGAGCCAATCACAATAACCTTTTCTCTATCAGAAGATACAGACTCATTTTCATCGCCAAAAGTAGAATAATAATAAGGTGTAGCAGCTTCAAACTCGGCAGCACAAGTGTCAACTAACTTATAATTTCTTTTGATATTGAGTTCCATCCTTTTATTAAATATTTCACTTTCTAGACATCCTAAAAGGTGAGCAATTTGTCTNTCAGCATANCCTTTCTCTTTCATCAGTTTTAAGATGTCTTTTGGTAAAGTATCCAACTCATANTTTTGAGCTTCTCTTTCCAGTAGAACTAATTCATTAATCTGATTTAAAAACCATTTATCAATTTTAGTTAGGTCTTGTACTGTGTTGAATGGTAAACCTAATTTAAGTGCATCATAAATATGAAATAATCTATTCCAACTTGGGTTTTTAAGACTTTCTAATAATTTNTTCTGATCCTTTAACTCCCTGCCATCAGCACCTAATCCATTTCTTTTTATCTCTAATGACTGACAAGCTTTCTGAAGTGCTTCCTGGAAATTATTACCTATACCCATAGCTTCTCCAACCGATTTCATCTGAAGACCT
>NZVP01000045.1 GCA_002697405.1 Flammeovirgaceae bacterium | reverse complement strand
TTTTTTCATGGCAAATAAGAATTTTAACTATTTGCCAAGCAAAACTAATGCATTATAATTGAGTTAAAAAATTCTTTAACATAATATTAAAATGTCAATTCTTGAGTTGTTAGCTACTGTAATGGGAATCCTAAGTGTTTGGTATGCAAGAAAAAACAATGTTTTAGTATTCCCAACGGGTATCGTTAGTGTTTTAATTTATGTGTTTATCACCTACGAAAACAAAATTTATGCTGAGGCAGGAATCAATATTTACTACTTTATCATGAGTGTATACGGATGGATCTTATGGACGTCAAAAAATAAAAAAATAAAGAAAAACATTTCAAAAAATAATACTAGAGATAATCTTATTTATGGGTTTATATTTCTTTTTTTATTCTGTTTCCTATTCTTTGTATTAAAATCAACAGATAGTGATGTTGTTTTTTTAGATAGTATAACAACAGCATTAAGCCTTACGGCAATGCTTCTTCTTGCAAGAAGAAAGCTAGAAAACTGGATTTATTGGGTTATTGCTGATATTATTTATATCCCGTTATTTATCTATAAGGAATTATATATTACTAGTTTTCAATATTTTGTCTTCCTGGTGTTAGCAATATCCGGGTACTTCGAATGGAAAAAAATATTACATAATGATAAAAATTAGTTTTATTGGTCCTGAATCAAGTGGAAAAAGTACATTATCACTAATGCTATCAAAACACTTAAAGTGTAAGCTTGTTACTGAATATGCAAGGGAGTACTTAAAAGGTAAAACCAAATATTCAGAAAACGATTTAAAAAAAATAGCTGAAGAACAATCTAGAAGNTTAAATAATGCCAAACAAAAAGGAGAAGATTTTTTAGTTGCTGATACTTGCCTNATTGATATTGAAATTTGGAGTGAGGTAAAGTTTAAAACATTACACACTGAAATAAAAAAAATGTCGGAAGAAGAGAACTTCGAAATATACTTTTTATGTAAGCCTGATATTCCTTGGAAAGAGGATCCTCTAAGAGAAAATCCAAATAATAGAGATCTATTATATAATAAATTCAAGGAAAAACTATCAAACAAAAAAATAAATTATTTTATTGTTAAAGGAAATCTTAAAGACAGATTTAGNTTTTGTCTTGATATTATTTCCAGAAATAAATAAATTACAATTGAAAGGGGTGCCTCAATATTAAGGCTGAGATTATACTCTAAAAACTGATCCAGATAATGCTGGCGTAGAAATTAATTTCACTAATATTTTGATGCCCTGATTTTATTTNAAAANCATAAGTATGAAATTATTATTCTTTTTGTTTCTNTCNATTCAGCTACANTCTCAAAATGTTTTTAAGGGTAAGGTAATAAATAGTAAGGGAGAAGAAATTGTTGGGGCAAATATAATCTCAAACCTTTCTGATAAAATTTACATTTCTGATTACAGGGGATCATTTTATATCTATACAGATCAACCAATATTTTCAATAAAAATAACGCATGTCAGTTATAATGAAAGTGTATTTACAATAGATAATTTAACAGATAAAGANTTTGTTTTAGAAGATGGCATTTATTTAAAAGACGAAATAAAAGTAATATCAACAAGAGCTAAAAAAGAAAGTCCATTTACTTTTACAAATATTTCTAGAGAATACATTTTAAAAAATGATCAGGGTAAGGATATTCCATTTATAATCAACAGTACACCTTCAGCATATGCAACNTCCGATGCTGGAAATGGAATAGGTTACTCTGGAATCAGAATTAGAGGCAGCGATGCAACAAGAATAAATATTACAATAAACGGAATACCATATAATGATTCAGAGTCTCACGGAGTTTTTTGGGTAAACATGCCAGATTTATTATCATCATCTAATAGCATTCAAGTTCAGAGAGGTGTTGGTTCATCTACAAATGGTGGTGGTGCTTTTGGGGGGACCGTAAGTATAAAAACAGGAGTGCCTTCTAAAAAGTTAAAAGCAAAATATTCAACTTCTGGTGGCTCCTTTAATAGCTTTAAAAACACACTTTCTATTAATTCTGGTNTAATAAATCAAAAATTTAATTTTAGTTTAAGGCTGTCAAAAATAGATTCTGACGGCTATATAGACAGAGCTTTCTCTGATTTAAGATCGTATTATGCTTCTGCTAGTTACTATACTAAACGATCTGCTATTGATTTAATTAATTTTTCAGGTAAAGAAAAAACATATCAGTCATGGTGGGGTACCCCTGAAGCAAGAATAAATAATGATGAAAATGGTATGCAAGAAGTAATTATAAATAATGGATATAGTGATGAGCAAGCTAATAACTTACTAAATGCCGGAAGAACATTTAATTACTATACCTACGAAAATGAGACTGATAATTATCAACAAGACCACTATCAACTTCATTGGAATTATGAGATATCAAAACTTTCGAATTTACATTTAGCGGCTCACTATACTTTTGGAAGAGGTTATTACGAACAGTTTAGATTGCAAGATAATCTTAATTACTATTTTGATTATATGGAGGATAAAACACAAGATCTTATTAGGAGGAGATGGTTAANAAACCATTTTTATGGTATTACATACTCCTACTCTTACAAAAACTCTAAGTCCGAAATAAATGTTGGAGGAGCTATAAATGAGTATGATGGTGACCACTTCGGTAAAGTTATGTCTTCTGGAACANCAAATTTATTNTTTTCTGATCCTTACTATTTCTCAAAATCTTTTAAGAGAGACAGAAATGTTTTTGTTAAATACAAATACATTTTGTCCAAAAAATCACAGCTTTTTGTAGACACACAGGTTAGGCGGTATTTTCATNAAAGCAATGGTGATGACAATGACGGATCTTTGATATCAATAAATTCCAAAAAGACCTTTTTTAATCCTAAGCTAGGCTTTTCATTATCTATAAATGAAAAGTCCGACATGTATTTTTCTTTTGCAGTTGCNAACAGAGAGCCTATTAGAAGTGATTTTATTGATTCTGATGTTAAACCTAAACACGAAATATTATACAACTTTGAATTAGGTGAAAACTATAATTATAGAAATGGGCTTCTAAAAGCAAATCTATTTTTAATGGAATATAAAAACCAATTAGTTTCAACCGGTGAAGTTAATGATGTTGGTGCTTACATTAGAACAAATGTCGATAAAAGTAGAAGATATGGATTAGAGGTATCAAATANTATAAGCACTAAAAAATTTAATGTTGAAAGCAATATCTCTCTATCTAAAAATTATGTGTTTGATTTTAGAGAAGTAATTTATGATTATGGAGAAGATTTTTCGGAGTATAACTTAATGGTTACTAACTACGATAAAACAGACATAGCTTTTTCACCAAACCTAATTATCAATAACCAAATTGAATTTGGTGCTTTCAATAATTTACATTTTTTTTTAAAATCTAAATTTGTTGGAAAGCAATATCTTGACAACACATCAAATATTAATAGATCTATAGATTCTTTTTTTACTAATGACTTTGGTGCATATATAAACTTATCTAACAAATTATTAGAAAATTTATTTTTCAGGGTGTCTGTTAATAATATTTTTAATACTCTTTATTCAAGTAATGGGTATACGTTTGGATATTTTGCAGGAAGAAGTTATGAGATTAGAGAAAATTATTATTATCCTCAAGCAGGAAGAAACTTTATGGTTAGTCTATCTATTAATATTTAATTAAAAAACATTCTTTATAGTTACAAACCTGTTCTGACCATAAAAATCTTTAGTGATCTTAAAATCAAATTCATATATCAAAGATGTTATTTGATCAACATAATTCTGATTTATCTCAAAATAAATTACNCCGTTTTTGTTTAGATGCTTCTTAGCAAAACTTATAATTNTTTTATAAAAATAAATTGGATCANTATCAATAAATAAGGCATTATGTGGTTCGTTTTCTAAAACGTTTTGATCAACTTTATAACGGTCAGAAATTGGAATGTACGGAGGATTACTTATTATTACATCAAAAGATGTAGAGGGTAAATAATCTTCTATGTTCGAATAAATAAAATTGACCTTATTAGAGGTTAACTTATTGTTTTTTTGAGCTACTTCAATTGCTTCTTTAGAATTATCTATAGCAATAACATTAGATAATAAATGATTGCTAATTGTAATAGCTATACAACCTGATCCTGTTCCAATATCAAGTATTTGTTTTTTATTATTAGACCTTTCATTCTTTATTATATTGCTTACCAACTCTTCTGTTTCGGGTCTTGGAATCAANACTTTGTCGTTAACATAAAAAACTTTATCATAAAAAAACTCTGAATTAGNAATATACTGCACAGGTATATTATTATTCATTTTTTTAATATCTTGACAAAGCTCATTCTCTTGTTTCTTAGACCAAGGAATTAATTTATTTATAAGTAAATCTGAATTTGAGATATTATATTTTAGATATAGATATTTTAATGCTATATTTTTTAAATCATTATCAGAATAATGTTTTACCTTTTCTAGTAATTCAGCGTATATTAATTTTGATTGCATAAATTNTGNNAANAAAAATGAAAGATAATCACAAAAAATACATAGAAAGAACTTTTTNTCTNGCAAAAAAAGGACTNGGNAATGTTTCTCCNAATCCAATGGTAGGATGTGTAATTGTAAAAAAAGGAAAAATTATTGGNGAAGGNTATCATAAAAAATATGGNAANGAACACGCNGAAATTAATGCTATTAANAGTGTNNAAGATAAAAAAGAGATAGANGGTAGNTCNATTTATATTAACNTAGAACCTTGTAGTCATCATGGNAAAACGCCACCTTGCTCAGATGAAATTATAAAATATAACCCAAAAGAAGTTATTATATCTAATAAAGATCCTAACCCTATAATTAATGGGAGNGGAATAATGAGATTACAGAAAAATAATATAGATGTTATAGAAAACTTAAATAAAGANGAAGGTTATAATTTAAACAAACGGTTTTTTAAAAATCAAGAAAGTGGGTTNCCATATATAATACTAAAATGGGCTCAGACTGAAGATGGGTTTATTGCAAAAGAAGACGGATCCTCTAAATGGATATCTAACGATATTTCAAGAATGCTTGTACATAAATGGCGATCAGAAGAACCAGGAATTCTTATTGGTGTGGATACTGCCAACAAGGATAATCCAAGATTAAACGTTAGNTCTTGGAAAGGCAANANTCCAATAAGAATAATACTTGATCCTAATATGAGATTAAATAATCAAACAAGAATTTTAAGTGATCCTGGTTCCGTTCTTATTTATAATAAAAAAAACAACAAAAAAGTTAGGGAAAAGCACTTCATTCAAAATAAATCATTTGAACTTAAAGATATTTTAAAAGATATTTTAAAAAAGGGAGTAGGCAGTATACTAGTTGAGGGTGGAGCTAAAACATTAAATTATTTTATAAATGAAAACCTTTGGGATGAAGCTAGAATTTTTGTATCTAATAAACGATTTAAAACAGGAATAAAAGCTCCAGAATTAGATTTAAATAAATATCAAAAAATTAGAAATAATAAATTATATAACATTTTTAACAATGCATGAATTTAAAGAGCCAAAAAATAAAAATATTGAAAAGAAATATATTAGCCTTATAAAGCAAATTGACAGTTTAATATCTGATGAAAATGATATTATCGGAATTCTTTCAAATGTATCGGCTGCTTTATTTCAAACATTTAATTGGTTATGGGTTGGGTTTTATATTGTTAAAAACAATGAGCTTGTATTAGGGCCATTTCAAGGTCCAGTAGCTTGCTTTAGGATAAAAAAGGGAGATGGTGTCTGTGGAACAACATGGGCAAAGCGAAAAACAATTATTGTTCCAGATGTTGAAAAATTTCCCGGTCATATAGCTTGTAGCTCCGAATCCAAATCTGAAATTGTTCTTCCTATTTTTAAAAAAGAAAAAACATTTGGGGTATTAGATATTGATAGCAATAAGATTAATTCGTTTAACGAAATTGATGAGAAATATTTAAAACAAATAATCTCTCTTATTGAAAAAAAATTAATCTAGGTTCCCAAGAATAGTTTCACCTGCAATTGTTTTTTGATCGAGTTTAACTATTGGCTTAAAGCTCAATGGTAAAAAAATATCTGCTCTAGAGCCAAATTTTATAAAACCCATCTGATCTGACTGATTAACTTTAGCTCCAACGGTTGAATAATTTATAATTCTCCTGGCGACTAGTCCCGCAATCTGTCTAACTAAAATTTTTATTTTATTATTATCAATTACAGTTGTTGTTCTTTCATTTTTAGTACTGGATTTTGGATGCCAAGCAACTAAATATTTTCCCTTATGATATTTATAATATTTTATTTTTCCAGATATAGGATATCTATTTATATGAACATCAAACGGAGACATGAAAATAGAAATTTGTAGTTTTTTTTCCTTGAAATATTCTCCTTCATAGGACTCGCCAATATAGACCACCTTTCCGTTAGCTGGTGAAATTATTTTGTTATTATCAATTGATTTATTAATGTATGGATCTCTAAAAAACTGAAGAAAAAAAGCAAATAACGGAATAGAAACACTAACTGAATATATGTAATTTAATTTTCCAGAGATTAAGATAGTAATATTAATTATTAATAATACAACAAATAATACCACTAAAAAATTCTTGCCTTCTTTATGAATTCTCACCATTTTTCTGGAAAGTAAAAGAACCATCCCTGTACTTATAGGTTCTTGAAACTTTATCAATAGCTGCAATATAAGCAGCAGTTCTTAAAGAAATATTATATTTCTTAGAAATTGCATAAACATTATTAAATGCTTGTTTAATTATAGAATCACTCCTTCTGTATACTCTATTTTTGGTCCATTTAAATCCTAACCTATTTTGAACCCACTCAAAATAAGAAACTATTACACCTCCAGCATTTGCTAAAATATCAGGAACAGCTATTACGCCTTTTTTTTCTAAAATCGGATCGGCCTCATGAGATGTTGGTCCATTAGCTCCCTCCACAATTAACTTTGCTTTTATCTTATTTGCATTTTTTTCAGTTATTGTATTTTCAAGAGCAGCTGGAATTAGAACATCAACATCTAATGTTAATAATTCTTCGTTAGTTATTTTTTTGCCTCCATCAAAATTTTCAAGTACCCCATTATTCTCATTTTTATGAGTAATTGCTTTTCCAACATCAATGCCTTCTTCATTATAATATCCTCCAGAGACATCAGAGATAGCAATAATTTTACAGCCTCTTTCTTTTAATAACTGAGCTGCCCAAGAGCCAACATTCCCAAAGCCCTGAATTGCTACTGTTGCTTTAAATGGATTTATTTTCATTTTAGTTAGTGCAGCTAAAGTAGAGACCATAACCCCCCTACCGGTAGCTTCAATTCTACCTACGGAACCTCCTAGAATAATCGGTTTTCCTGTAACAACAGCATTTACAGTTGTTCCTCTAGCTCTAGAATACTCATCCATTAGCCACGCCATTTGATCTGGCCCAGTTCCCATATCTGGAGCAGGAATATCTTTATCTGGCCCAAAAACGTCATGCATAGATTGTGTATAAGCTCTTGTTAACCTTTCCAGTTCAGAGGTACTCATTTCTTTTGGATTACATTTCACTCCTCCTTTTGCTCCGCCATATGGAATGTCAACCACAGCGCATTTCCATGTCATCCACGCCGCAAGCGCAGTAACTTCATTCAAGTCAACGCTTGGGTCAAATCGTAATCCACCTTTAGAAGGGCCTAAAATATTTGAATGAATAACTCTATATCCTTCAAAAACTTTTATGGAGCCATCATCCATAGATATTGGCAACGAAACAATAATCTTTTTGACTGATGATTTTAAGACGCTATAAACTTCTTCGTCTAAGTTTAGATACTCAGCAGCAACATGAAACCTCTGCATCATAGACTCAAGAGGGTCCTTGTCGTGCATGATAGGAGCTGGTTCTTTATAACTCATATCGTGTTTTGGGTTTAATTATGTAAATGTACAATTTTAAGTTATCTGATCTATAATTTTTATGTAAAAATATACATAAGGTATTACAAAGAAAAAGCTATCAAAACGGTCTAAAAACCCTCCATGCCCTGGTAATTTATTACTACTGTCTTTTAGGTTAAAGTTTCTTTTCAATAAAGACTCAAAAAGATCACCAAACACTCCAGATATTAAAACAACTATTGAAAAGAAAATCCAAAAAAACAGTGTTTGATCAGGCCATAAGTATTCACTTATTAAATATGCCAAAATAATATTAGCAGTAAATCCAAATAGTACACCCTCCCATGTTTTCATGGGAGAAACAGACTCAAAAAGCTTTTTCTTTCCAAAAAGAGATCCCCCAAAATAAGCAGCTGATTCACTTGTCCAAAGAAATAAAAGAGTTGCCATTAAGTAAATTGAATTATATTCATATTCATTAAATACAATAAAATTCAGTAATGATATTGGAAGCGATATATATAAAATACCAAAAAAAGTAACTGATACATTAGTTAATGTTTTGTTATTATCAGAGCTATATAAAGCTGATAAACATACAAGCGGTAAAATTGGAATAAGAACAAAATGAACCCCAATCAAACTTTCATTACTCGCATAAAAGTAAGTTGTAATAAAAATTATTACCGAGAGAAAAACACCTAAATTATAATTGGGTCTAAAATTATTATTTGATAATATTTTATAATATTCTCTTGAAGAAAGAAAGATAATTATTACAAAAACAGCGAGATAAGATACCTCATGTAAAGCTGAAAATAGAAGTAAGGACCCTCCAAACATACCAGTTAAAATCCTTCTTTTTAGGTTAGCCCGATTCATGTGTATTATTTAATTTTTCTTTCAGTATAACTACTAAAAATATAAAAATAATAATTGAAAAAGCTATCAGAGCCAATGGTATCTCTGGGGAGGAATTAACAGATACATCAATATCTTCTCCAAAAAGGCCACTACTTGCTGCATAAAAAACAGTTAGGCTTAAAAAATTATTTAAAGCATGAGCTATTACAGGATACATTAAACTTCCTGACCAATAAAATAAATACCCAAAGAATACACCTAAAAAGAACCTAGGAAAAAAACCATAAAACTGAAGATGAAAAGCGCTAAATAATAAAGAGCTTAATAAAATTGCTATATGAGCATTCTTTAGTAATAAATTTAAGTTTTTTTGTAAAACACCTCTAAAAAAATACTCTTCACAAAAACCTGGAATGATAGCAATGGCTATTATTCCAATTAAATATTCAAAATTATTTTCAAAAGAGACTAAGTATANTGTTAAACTTTCTAATTGNTTTTCTTTTAGCAATGCCCATGATTCAAAGGATGACATAAAACTTGGGAATGAAATAGATTTATTCCATTCAATAACTGGAGCATTTAGAATTATAAAAAAGACGGTTGTAAAAATTACCATTATTACAGGTAACAACTTTACTTTTTTATAATTCATTAAATAAGATGGGTTATTTCTAATAACAAAATATGGGATCAAGAAAAAAAACAATAAAAAAGAATTTGACAGCATTAATATCTTTCTGTCTAATCCTTCGTATGAAATTTCAGTAGGCGTTTCAATTAAATTTGAAACTATACTCATGGTTAAGAGAGGAGATATTGAAATAATAATAAATACTAATTCTTTAAAGTGTTTATTCATTATTGATTTTCTTTGTGAATTGGTTTTTTAAAAAGGTTAAAATAAAGCATTTTATGAAGATAGGCAATATAGATTTAGGTGATTTCCCTTTATTGCTAGCACCTATGGAAGATGTGAGTGATCCTCCATTTAGATCTGTTTGTAAAGTAAANGGAGCTGACCTTATGTATACAGAGTTTATTTCATCAGAAGGTCTAATACGCGATGCAGAAAAAAGCGTACAGAAATTAGACATTTACGACTCTGAAAGACCTATTGGCATTCAGATATTTGGTGACAACATTGAGTCAATGAAAAAAGCAGCAAGNATATCAGAACAAGCTAAACCTGAAATTTTAGACATTAACTATGGTTGTCCAGTTAAAAAAGTTGCTTGTAAAGGGGCTGGNGCTGGTATCTTATTGGACTTAGACAAAATGCAAAAAATGACTGCAGAAATTGTAAAACAAGTAAAAATTCCGGTTACAGTAAAAACAAGATTAGGTTGGGATGAAAACTCAATAAAAATTGAAGAAGTAGCAGAAAGATTACAAGATGTTGGAATTAAAGCTCTGACTATACACGGTAGAACAAGAAAACAAATGTATAAAGGAACTGCAAATTGGGATTATATTGCAAATGTTAAAAACAATCCCAGAATTAATATTCCAATTTTTGGAAATGGAGATGTAGACTCCCCTGAAAAAGCAAGTGAATATAAAAATAAATATGGCGTAGATGGAATAATGATAGGCAGGGCATCAATAGGAAACCCATGGATTTTTAATCAAATAAAAGCATACATAAAAGAAGGAAAAACTATTTCAAAGCCCGATTTAGTTGAAAGAATTAAGGTTGTAAAAAAACATCTAGAATTCTCAATAAAATGGAAAGGTGAGAAGTTAGGTCTAATTGAGATGAGAAGACACTATACAAATTATTTTAGAGCAATTGAAAATTTTAAAGAATATAGAATGAAACTTATACTTAGTGAATCACTGGATTATTCTTTAAATGTACTTGAAGAAATCTCNCAAGTTTTTAGCTCTCGAGAAATTAATGCGTCTGCATGAAAAATAGAAATGTAATTGCATGGTCATTGCTTCTTCTTCTNGCGTTAATATGGGGAAGCTCTCCTTTTCTAATAAAAAAGGCTCTTATCAAGCTTGATCCATTTGAAATAGGAGCTTTAAGGTTGACGCTTGCATCATTTGTTTTATTTCCGTTTTTAGCAAGAAATCTAAAAGAGATAAAAAGAAAGGATTATTTAGTTTTATTTATTTCTGGAATAGTAGGAAATGTCTTACCATATTTTTTATATCCCATAGCCCAGACTAAGATTGATAGCGCAACATCAGGTGTTTTAACTTCCTTAACTCCATTTTTTGCCTTAATTGTTGGTGTGATTTTTTATCAACTAAAAGCGACAAAAAATAATATTATTGGTTTAGTTGTNGGATTTNTAGGGACATCAATATTAATAGTGTTTTCAAATAATTCTGANGGAGTTAATATAGATCTATATGGTTTGTTTGTTGTTGCTGCAACACTTTTATATGGCATAAATTTAAATTTAGTAAAGTATCACCTCAAACACTTAAAGCCAATAACTATTACCAGCTTTTCAATTGTTTCTATATTNCCAATTACNATATTTATATTGTTTAATTCTACTCCCTTTTTATCTCATTTGAATAACTTCTCGAATTTTCAATTAGAGTTTACCTATGTGTTTATATTGGGTGTTATAGGGACCTCTGTTGCAACTATTTTATTTTATAATCTCATAAAAATAAAAGATACTGTTTTTGCTTCTATGGTAACTTATTTAATGCCTGTCGTAGCAATAATTCTTGGTGTTTTAGACAATGAAAAAATAAACATAATCCAGTTATTTGGTATGGCCTTAATAATGATTGGTGTATTTATAAATAGCAAAAAAAATTAAGCCTGATTCCAAGCTTTAATCATCAGGTCTTTGGTAAGTTTGATGCCTTCCTCCTCTGAATGACTTGTTCCCTCATATTCTACAGAGATATAACCTTTATATCCAAAGTCCTTAACTATTTTCATCATTTTATAAAAGTCAATTTCAATTGAATTNCCGTCTTTATCAAAGTTTAATGATTTTGCACTTACGCTTCTTGCATAAGGTAACATTTCTCTTACCCCTTTGTATTTATCATATTCTACAGCACAGCCATCCAAACCTCCCCATGATGATAATCTGTTTGGCTTTGATCTAATACAAAAATTTCCAAAATCTGGTAGTGTCCCAATGTTATCTCTATTAGAATTTTTTATAATATCAACTAACCATTTAGCATTTGAAGAGTATCCTCCNTGGTTCTCAACAATAATATTAATNTCAAAGTTTTTAGAAAAATCGCCTAATANCTGAAGAGATTCAATAGCATTCATCGAAACTTCTTTTTCAGAACCATTTCCTGCTGCGTTTACTCTAATGTGTTCACATCCAATATATTGAGCTGCTTCCACCCATTTCTTATGGTTATCAATAGCTTTAAGCCTTTTTCTTTTATTCAAGTCACCAAGGTTTCCCTCATCATCTATCATTATAAGAAGATTTTTAACACCAATATCTTTTGATCTAGCTTTCAATTCACTTAGGTATTCTTTATTTGTAGCCTTATCAAAAAAGAACTGATTAACATATTCCACAACAGTAATGTCAAATTTTTCTTTAGCTATTTGAGCGAATTCAAGATTATCAATTTTGTTAGATTGAAGAGCCCTATGTAATGACCATTGAGCTAAGCCTATCTTTATTGGTTCTACATTCGTGCCGCAAAGAGGTAAAGAGGACACTAAGGGNACTGACAAAATTGAGTTTTTAATAAAGTTTCTTCTTAACATAAAACTTAATATAAATAATTTTATTGATAGACACTACTAAAGAGAATCCCATTGTAATTTTTTTCTCCTGACTCAATCTTAACTTGAAGATTATTTTCTTTTCTAGGAATCGGGCAAGTTGTAAAAGTAGAAAAAACACAGGGTGGGTTTAAAGATTTATTAAAATCTATTGTNACATTATTTTTTTCGTCTTCGGGCAAAACATATAAGTACCTTCCGCCTCCATATGTTTCTTTTCCATTTGTTAAATCACCAAATGCAATGAAAAATTTGCCGGATGGAGCAATAGTAGGTTCAAGCGAAAAATCATCTCCATTAATAGTAAAATAAATTATTCCAGGAATGGTATCAACATAAATATCTCCTAATATGTTTTTGAAATTCAAAGTTTTAGGCTCAGTATATTTTTGATATTTACCTTGAATAATATAATCTTTAGAATAATCAAAAAACCCGATCTGCAATTCTGAGTTTAGTAGAGGGTGATTTAAATTTCTTAGTCTAATGGCTTTTGTTCCAGAGTCCATGTGCACAAACCACACATAACTACCTAATGAAAAAGAGTTATTAATATTATAATAATTATAAGAATAGCTTTTTGTTTTAATAGTATCATTTAATGTAATAACATTTGTGTATTCAAAATAAATTAAAGAGTCTTTTACTGTGATTTCAGCTAGTTTTTTTGGCATATCTTTTGGAAGTTTAATATCATTTGTGTCGTCTGATCCCATTGTATATATTCCGTTTTGAATAGGAAAAAGACCAGCAATATTTAGATAACCATCATCAGTGAACAAAGCATCCATTCTCTTTTTTTTCCAACTAATATGCTCATCTGGCTCTTCATCTTTATAAATACATGATGATAAAAACAAAAAAAGTACAACTATAAATTTCATTATATTTATAAAGTTAATATTAATTATGAGTATTAAAATATTCTTAATATCACTTCTTTTATCTCTAAGTTTTTATCAAAAAAACTTTATTAATGAAGAGTTTTTTTCAGAAAAAAATAATTTTTCAGTTTTAGTTCTAACAGAAACACAAGGATTTGTACACCATGAAGCTATCGAAGAAGGTGTCAAACTAATTACAAGACTTGGCAAAGAAAATAGTTTTAATGTTACTCATACAAATAGCTCTGAATTTTTATCAGATGAAATCCTAAAAAAAAGTGATGTGCTAATATTTCTTTGTACTACATTAGATATACTTAATCAATACGAAGAGGAAAAAATGAAAAAGTTTATAAGAAGCGGAAAAGGATTTGTAGGAATTCATTCTGCAACGGACACAGAATATGATTGGGAATGGTACGGAAAATTAGTAGGTGCATATTTTTTAGATCATCCAAAAATTCAAAAAGCTACCATAACCACAATTGATAAAGAACATGTCTCAACTAAACACCTNGATGATATTTGGGAAATAGAAGATGAATGGTACAATTTTAAAGATTTCAAGCCTTACATAAAAGAGTTGTTAAATTTAGAAGAAGATTCATATAAAGGNGGTAAAAATGGGAAATATCACCCAATAACCTGGTATCATGAATATGAAGGAGGAAGGTCTTTTTATACTGGACTGGGACATAGACCAGAAGTTTATCATGATGAAAGATTTATGAAATTAATACTTGGGGGCATTATGTATGCCTCTGGTAATTAAACCTGAAAAAGATTTTTTTCTTTTTTACTACTGTCATAAACTCTAAATGCTATAACCTCCCCAATAGCAGTTACTGTTTTTTTAGATATAACCTTGCAAGAAATATAAACTTTCTTTTCGGAATATGATAAGACCTTGGCTCTTAATAAAACTGTCTGATTCGGTGTGGGTTTTAAATATTTTATTTTCATAGAGCCTGTAGCGTACTTATATTCGGGCAGTGAACCTAAAGGTCTGTTTTCATGTTTGTAAGCATAAGCCATTGAAGTCCCCATTACATGACAATCAATAATAGTAGCAATTATTCCACCATTCATAATTCCCGGCCAACCTTGATGAATATTTTTAGGAGTCCAAACACACTCTGAGAAATTATCAACCCAGTAACTTTTAATATGAAGTCCATTCTTTGTGTTTTTCCCACACCCAAAACAAATATTGTTTGGCATATAATCTTGAAAAATTTCTCTAGAATCTTTTGATAACATCAATTCTTAAATAATATTAGTAAATATGATTAAAATAATTGACATAAATTTTTTGAATAAGAAATCTGCAGTTGGGTGCTTCTTGTTAAAAGAAAACAACAATTTTGTATTGGTTGAAACTGGGCCATCTCTCTACTATGAAGAAATAAAAAAATCATTAAATGATATTAATGTTGACATTAAAAAAATAAAAAATGTTCTTGTTACCCACATTCACCTAGACCATTCAGGAGGTGCGTGGAAATTTGCAAAAAATGGAGCAAGTATATATGTTCATCCAAAAGGTGCCCCTCATCTTATTTCACCTNAAAAACTAATATCATCTGCATCAATGATATATGGAAATGATATGGATAGATTATGGGGTAAGGTTGAAAAAATTAATTCTGAAAAAGTTATATCTGTAAGTAATAATGAAATAATAAAAATAGGAAACTTTGAATTNAAAGCATTATATACTCCTGGTCATGCNAATCATCATATAGCATGGCAATTTGAAAAAAATATATTTACAGGTGATGTGGCCGGTGCTAAAATTGGAAATGGACCTGTTATGCCCGCTTGCCCTCCTCCGGATATTGATCTTAAAAAGTGGGAAGAGAGTTTAATTTTATTAGAAAAAGAAAAGCCTAAAAAATTATATTTAACACATTTTGGTGAACATAAAAATATTGATAATCATTTTAGTGAATTAAGAGATTCTTTANTGGATTGGTCATTATGGATTAAGGAAAAGAGAAAAAAATATTTAGATGATAACACTCTTGTGAAAAAATTTAACGAATATGTTTATGAAAAAATGCAATCACAAAACATAAGTAGTAAATTAATAGATCAATATTATGCTGCTAACCCACCATATATGAGTGTCAGTGGTTTGAAGCGNTATTGGGANAAATATGGTAAGTAAATTAAAAAATATTAATAGCAACGAAATNATTCCAGGCTTTAANGGGAAGTTTATTCATGGAAAAGAAATGACATTAGCATTTTGGAATGTAAAAAAAGGGAGCTCAGTTCCAGCTCACAACCATATTCACGAACAAACCCTTTACGTTAAAAAGGGAATATTTGAACTAGAAATAAATAATGAAAAGAAAATCTTAAAAGAAAATCATGTTTGTGTAATTCCTTCAAACGTTACTCACTCAGGAAAAGCATTATCAGATTGTGAATTGATTGATGTTTTTTGTCCTGCAAGAACGGAGTATTCAAATAAATAATAATGGATTTTTCTCAAGAGACTTTTAGAAATTTAGTTAACCGGTCAAGTGATATGATTGAAAGTTGGTATTCTGAAAAAATAAGAGGGAAGAAAATATATGAAAATAAAAGTCCAGCAGAAATTCAAAAAATATTTCAAATAGCTGAAAAAAATGAGGGCTTAAATCCTGAAGAAGTTTTAAATCATCTNGATAAGAACTTNATNAAATATTCGAACTTTAACCCTAGCCCTAATTATTACGGGTATATAACAGGAAGCGGAAATCAAATNGGAATTTTAGGAGAGTTTTTAAAAGGAGCCCTAAATCAAAATAATTTAAAATGGCATAGCGCTCCAGCTAATACTGAAATTGAAAAAATATCTGTAGAGTGGATTTCAAAATTTATNGGTTACCATAATAAAAAATCTGCCGGTGTTTTTGTTAGTGGTGGTTCTGTTGCTAATCTTATGAATATTGCGATAATGAGAAAGATGAAAGGATCTGACTCAATCCGTGAAGAGGGAATTTATAAAAACAAAATAATGAGAATATATGTCTCTGAAGAGTCACATTCTAGTATTGATAAGGCAATGGACATGCTAGGTCTAGGTATTAATAACCTAATTAAAATAAAAGTTGATAAAGATTTTAAACTTGATACTGATTTATTAAAAGAAAAAATAATTGAGGATNTAAATAATAACTTCTTNCCTATAGGAGTAATAGGAACTGCTGGCACAACTAATACCGGTTCAATAGATCCATTAAATAATATTGCTAAAATATGTGAAGAGTTTAGTTTATGGTTTATGGTGGACGCTGCATATGGTGGTCCGGCCGCAAGTCTTAACTCACTTAAAAAAAAGTTTGAAGGTCTCAAAAAAGCAGATTCTATTTTAATAAACCCTCATAAGTGGTTGTTTATTCCTTTTGAAGTTGCATGTGTTATTGTTAAAAACAAAGAGCATATGAAAAACACTTTTAGTATTGTGCCGGAATACCTTCAAGGTGGGACAGATAAAGAAGAAAGAGATGATCTCATGAACTATAGCATTCAGTTATCTAAAGATTTTAAAGCTTTAAAAGTATGGATGACTATTAAAACTTTTGGATATGAAAAAATAAAAAAAAATATAAAAAAAGATATTCAAATGGCTCAATATGCATATTCAATAGTTGAACAAGATCCTTTATTTACTCCCATTCACTATCCGGATTTATCAATTTTTTGCTTTAAATATAATAGTAACTCATTAAATGTTTCAGACTCATTGTTAAACAAAAAGATAACTGAAATGATAGAAGTTGACGGAAGAATCTTCCTCTCTGGAACAAAGATTAATAATGAGAATGTATTAAGAATTAATTGCGTAAATCACAGAAGAGAGAAAAAAGATATTAATTTTTTATTTAAAGTATTAAAAGAAATTGGAGAGAAGGCAATAAAAGAACTTGAAGATAATTAACCCTCGATCTTTTTATAATATTTTTCTTTAATATAATTAAAAGCATTCCAATGATTATTCAAAACGGGTTCTCCCTCCGGCAAATCATTTTGTTTATACGGATCTACTTGTTTGCCATTTCTCCAAAACCTAAAACAAACATGAGGTCCTGTTGCTAATCCTGTTGAGCCTACATAACCAATCACATCACCTTGTTTCACTGCCTTTCCCGGTCTAATTCCTTTAGCAAACTTTGACATGTGAAGATACTGAGTGGTAAAAATATTGTTATGCCTAACTTTAACAAAATAACCATTGTTTCTACCATAGCGAGCCTCAACAACTTTTCCGTCAGCAACAGTAACTATTGGAGTGCCTCTAGGAGCGGCATAGTCTGTTCCTAAATGATCTCTATACCTCTTAAGAACTGGATGAAATCTTCTTTTTTTATATTTAGAGGATATTCTATAAAATTTTAATGGAGCTCTTAAAAATGTTTTTCGAAGGCTTTTGCCTTCGTCATCAAAAAAATCATACCCTAGTCCTTGGTCATAAGCAAAAGCAAAATAAGGTTTATCATTATGGGTAATCCTAGCTGCTTTAATTCGGTTAACACCAACAAATTCTCCCTCAATAATCTCTTCCGTATAAACTATACTATAACTATCACCTGGATTAATTCTAAAAAAATCAATTTGCCATGCAAAAACATCTACCATAAGATTAACAAGATCTATCGGATAATTATTTTCAGAAAAACTCAAGTATAAACTTGATTGAATATTTCCTGTAATTTCTTTTTCAATATAAGAAATCTGTTTGTCGACTTTACTAAATGTAACCTCAGGATGAACTCTACATATTACATAATCATACTTGCTAGATTGATAAATAAAATGCGAAAGTTTTTTTGAGTGCTTTTCAAAAAACAAAGTATAAGAGTTTCCTTTTTTTATTTTATTTAAATTAAAAATACCTCTAGCTGATAAAGAGGCGTCATATATTTTTTGATTTGAAACCCCATTTTTACTTAATATATCAGAAAAGCTTTGGCCCCATTTAATTTTATGAGTGGAATAATCAAAAGAGTCTAGATTTATGCCATATAAGAATTCCGAAGGTTTAATAGTAATTTTTTCCTTTGCTTTAATTTCTTCCGGTTCTTCAAAAATCAAAGGTTGTTTCTTGTTACAAGAAAATAATAAAATGAAGAAAACAAGAAGATATCTATTCCCCATAAAATTCTTTAATACCATTACTTAAGTGGTTAATATAACTGTCTATATCAAGCTCATAACCCCAAGGTTTATAAACTATTTTTTCTGAAAATGGATCAATAACTACATAAAAGGGTTGGGCATTATTATTGAACCTGGTAATTTGGAAATCAGCATTTTGTTTACCTAATGTTTTTTTAATTTTAGAATCATATTTAGATACATACCAATTTTTCTCTGATAATTTAGTTTTATCATCAACATATAGAGATACCAAGACATACTTATTATTTAAAAAATCCCTTACCCTATCATCGGGCCAGACCCGAGATTCAATATCCCTACAATTAACACACCCGTGTCCAGTAAAGTCTAGTAGCATTGGTTTGTTATTCTTCTTTGAATAGTTTAAAGCTTCTTGATAGTCAAAAAACCCTTTTAGGTTATAAGGTAGTTTTAAAATTTCTGAATACTTAACATTAGAAAGTTCTTTATCATAGACATTATTGTCTTCATAAAAACTTTGTCTTGATAATGAATTTAAATCATAATATGTTTCTTGTAAAGGAGGAAGATAAGCTGCCAAATATGGCAATCTGTTACCAAATAAGCCAGAGACTAAATAAATAGATAGACCAGAAAATAAGAGTCCAAGAAATCTAATTTTTAAATTTTTTCCTTTTAAATAACCATCTGGAAGTCTTATTAATCCAAATAAATATAAAGACAAAATCAAAAATAACGTAAACCATATTAATAAAAATATATCCCTGTTTAGCAAATTAAAATGATAGGCTTTATCAACTACACTTAAAAATTTAAGAGAAAATGCTATAGCTATAAATCCTAATATTACTCTTAAGGTAATCATCCAATTTCCTGATTTAGGTAAGCTTTGAAGTTTTTGAGGAAAAATTGCTAATAAAGTAAATGGTAATGAAAAAGCAAAAGAAAAAGATAACATACCTAGTATGGGTTTTATTTGTAATCCACTAGCAGACTGAACTAAAATACTTCCAACTAAAGGGCCTGTGCATGAAAAAGAAACTAGAACTAAAGTAAAAGCCATGAAGAATATCCCCAAAATACCGCCTTGTTGAGACTTTTGATCTATGGAGGTTATGATATTTGATGGAACTGTTAATTCAAAAAAGCCAATTAAGGAGACCCCAAATAAAAGAAATAAAACGAAAAATATTAAATTTGGGATCCAAGAAGTTGCAATTTCATTTGCTGACTGTGGACCCATAAATAACGAAAGAAATATCCCAAGAAATGTAAAAATAAAAATAATTGAAAGTCCGAATACTACGGCTTCAAAATAAGATCTATTTGAATTTTTTTTATTTGCAAAATAAGATACAGTTAATGGAATCATAGGAAATACACATGGGGTTAGTATTGCCAAAAACCCAGCAAAGAAAGCGAAAAGCATAAACGATAATAAAGATTTTTCATCTTCAAAATTCATGAGTTCTTGATTATAAGAAATACTTTCATTTGGGTAAGAATCGTAGAAAGTAAAATCTTTTTCTAGAGGTATGCACATTTTTTCTATTTCAGAACAAACTTGATATGATATAAAGCCACTTATTGAAATATTATTATCCAAAGGCTCTATTTTTTGAACAAAAGAGCCCTGATTATCAAGGTACCTAACTTCAGAGTCCCAAACTTCGTCAAATTTAGTTTTTACATTTAAAGGGGTCACAAGTCCTTCCCTTGTGTAGGTTTTATTTGGATAAAATTCAAACTCGGTTCTTGGACCGCTCTCTGGGTCATTATCGGATGAATAAATATACCATCCTAATTCAGTTGTGGGAATAAAATTAAGCTCAATACTACCAGAAGAATTAAAATCAGAACTATCAATCTTAAATTCCCAAGAAATTGGCTCTAATATTTGTGAGTACAAACTTTGAGAAACGAATAATATTAAGATAAATATAGGAAATATCTTACTTTTCATTTGAAGCAAAATTATTATAAAAAGCAGTTATAGTTTCTATTCCTTTATAAAAATTAAATAATCCATAAGATTCGTTAGGAGAATGGATAGCATCCTCGTCCAAACCAAAACCCATTAATATTGAGTCAAGACCTAATTCTTTTTTAAATAAAGCAACAATAGGTATACTGCCACCATCAAATGTAGGAACTGGTTCTTTTTTCCATATATCTTTAAATGCTTTAAAAGCAGCTTTATAGCCAAGGGTATTGGTGTTAACAACACATGGTTCACCACCATGATGTTCTGTCACTTTTATCTTGCATGATTCTGGGCATATTTTTTTTAAGTGATCAGAAAAAAGTTTTGATATTTTTTTGCTAGACTGGTTAGATACGAGTCTCATAGAAATTTTCGCATAGGCTTTAGATGGTAATACTGTTTTGGCTCCTTCGTTTATATAACCGCCCCAAATTCCATTAACATCTAATGTAGGTCTGGTCCCAATTCTTTCTACAGTTGTATAGCCTTGTTCTCCATAAATCTCGTTAATGTCAATATGAGATTTAAATTCTGATAAATTGAAAGGTGCTTTATTAATATCATCTCTAGTATTATCATCAAAGTTTTTTACATCATCATAGAATCTAGGAATTAAAATTTTTCCTTTATCGTCTTTCAATGAAGAAATAATTTTACAAAGTTCATTAATGGGATTATTTACAGCACCACCGTACGTTCCTGAGTGAAGGTCTCTGTTAGGACCAGTTAACTCTACCTCCATATAAGAAAGCCCTCTTAAACCAATGGTGATAGATGGATTTTCATTATCGATTATACTTGTGTCGGAAATAATAATTACGTCTGCTGATAGTTTTTCTTTATTTTGAACCACAAACTCTTCAAGACTGTCAGACCCACATTCTTCTTCACCCTCAATCATAAACTTTATATTAAATTTAATATCACCAACTTTATTTAATGTTTCATAAGCCTTAAGGTGCATATACATTTGACCTTTATCGTCACAAGCTCCTCTTGCATATATTTTATTGTTTTTTATTGTTGGTTCAAAGGGTGGTGAATCCCAAAGTTCATATGGATCAGCCGGTTGAACGTCATAATGACCATAAACTAAAATTGTAGGGTAAGACTTATCTAAAATTTTTTCAGCAAATACTATTGGGTGTCCTTTTGTTTTAATTTTTTCGACATTATCAAGTTTCAATTTTTTAAACTCTTCAACTAGCCAATTTGCTGCTTTATCGACTTCCTCTTTAAATTTAGAATCAGCACTAACTGATTCAATTTTCAATAGCTCAAATAGCTCATCTAAAAACCTTTCTTTGTTATTATTTATATACTCTTTAATCATTACTGTAAATTTAAAAACATATTATGAGTAAGATGAAAATTCAAACTAAAAAAATGTTAAATTAAAATCCATCGTCATCATCTGAAACTGTTTTAAATATCTCGTCTTCCAAAAATGTGTCAGAAGGCGACATTAGATCATAAGGCTCTTTTATGCCAAAATATTTTAACCTAAAATCATTTATATAATCTAAAACATTAGTTTCATCTGCAATTCTAATTGAAACAAACTTATCTCTAGTGCTTGTAATTTCTGACATCTCAGAATTATACCGCTCATTAGATGAAAGCGTTGTTAATTTTTTTCCATCATAACTTAAGAAAACCCAAAGCTCAGGAGCTGGTTGTAAAAAAAGAGTTACTAAAGAATTATACTCATCGATATTTTTTATTTCTACAAAACCATCTATTGAGGCGTTAACGTCTCTATTTCCAATATTAGACAAATTAACGGAGGATGTGTTATACCATGAGCTTTCACTAGGAGACCAAGTAAATTTTGTGTTAGGAAAAACAAAAGTGCTGTTAATAATAGCATCCGCTTCTATTAAAGATTTATATTCTGAGAGGATCATGTTTTCATAAGCTATTATTTTATCATTTCCAATTAAATCAGAAAGCCTAACTAAAATATCTTGCTCGTTATCGTGGGCAATTGGAGCTCCATAGGTTTCAATAATATCATTAAAAGCAAATCCCAATTCATCTACAATTGATTTTTTTAAGTTAATATCTATAATCATAAAAGCGTCTGATTCTATATTCATTGAGTCTATTGTTGCTTTTCCTGACATCGAAGAAAATATTTTAAAATTATTATCATTATTCATTAAATTAACTCCACCTTCAAAAGCAACTGTATTCTGAACTGGGTTATAAAGCAAGGAATTACCGTTGTACACATCTTGATCTCTTTTTTCTTTTGTTTCTATTAAATATTCTTTGGTAAAAGGGTCATAAGATAATAGCCCCTCTGGGTTGAAGAAAATTAAACTTTCCTTTTTTACTGGATTATTAAAAAAATCAAAAAACAAACTCTCTTCTTCTTTTGATATAGCAGCATTATAAAAACCATCTCCGTCCGAAATAGCTAAAACTAACTCATCGCCCGGAACAAAATATTCATTAAAAGGAATTGCATTTGATTGACTAAAACCCTTTACCTCTGATGGAATAATGTTTCCGTTAAATAGCAACTGTTCACTATTCCCAAGAAGCTCTATACTTCCATAAAAATTAAATCCGGGTTCCATTAAAATTGGATTTAACTCGCTAACCTCTCCTGTAGAAAATGATGTGAGTTCCCCATTATTATTTGAAGTAATTTCAAATTGAGAAAATGGGATGTTAAAAGTATCTAAATCAAAATTTACATATTCATAAACACCCTGTCCTTCAAATTTATTTTTTGATAATACAGAAACTTCTAGATCTATAAATCTATGAAACTCACTTATGGTATCTAATATAAGAATTGAGTTTGATAACGGTTGAATTTCAAAATTTTCATTGATGTATAACTCTTCATTATTAGGAATTATATATGCGTCTGCAATCTGAATATCTGGCACTCCTAGTGATAATAACAATTTGTTTTTAATATCTACCGA
>NZVP01000044.1 GCA_002697405.1 Flammeovirgaceae bacterium | reverse complement strand
CTAGTACGACCAGCTCCTGCTGAATCCCCCAGGTCTGGAAAGAAGCAAGGGTAAGTGGTTGTAGCGGTGCGAATCTAGTTTGCCTTTTTTTATTATGTATATTATAAAAATTAAAGGTAAAGCTAAAATTCCTGATTATATTCAGATTCGAAATGAAAACATGATTTTGATTGATTATTTTCGTGCAGATAGACCAGTTGATAAGCTTAAATCATATGGTATTACAAGTTCAGATAAAAAAATAGTAGAATATATTAATAAACTTGATTTTGGAAAACTTCAAAAATTAAATTTACAATGAACAAAAACACATTACTTCAAATTGAAAATGCTACGATATTTCACCATTATAAAACAATATTGAATGATGTAAATTTAAATTTATCAGAAGGTGAGTTTATCTATATTATTGGTAAAACTGGGAGTGGTAAAAGTTCACTCCTACGAACAATATATTCAGATATTCCTCTAAAAATGGGAACTATTAATTTTGATAATCAAAATATTTCACAATTAAGTAAATCTGATTTACCATTTTTAAGGAGGAAGATTGGAATAATTTTTCAGGATTTTCAATTATTTCAAGATAGAAATGCTTATGAAAATATCAAATTTGTAATGGAATCAACTGGTTGGAAAGACCAAGAAAAAATTGATCAAAAAATAAAATATCTTCTTGAGACAGTAGGTCTGGAAAATAAATCTGAAAATTATCCATATGAATTATCTGGGGGTGAACAACAAAGGTTAGTAATTGCAAGAGCAATTGTTAACGATCCTAAATTAATTATTGCAGATGAACCTACTGGTAACTTAGATCCAGAAGTTGCTGAAAAAATACTAAAATTATTATTAGAAATAAATAATAAAGGAACTAGTATAATTATGACAACTCATAATTATACTTTAATGTCTAAATACAATAAAGATATTTATGTATGTGAAAAGGGAAAGTTTTTTAAAAAAAATTAGAGCGAACCTAACTTTTCAGATGCATTTTTAAATTCGGGTGATAAATTTAAAGCTTTATTAAATGAATTTCTCGCCAAATCATTTTCACCTTTTTCTATAAATACTAGCCCTTTTAGATAATTTAATTGTGCTCTATATGGCACATCTTGTGTTTCATTTTGCCCCATACTAACTCGGGCAATCATCTCCTCAGTTTGACTATTATTTAATAAAATATCTAAATTGGTTAGACTTTCATTTAAATTTCCTAATTCAAATTGTAGAGAGGCAATTGTATATAAAACATCAATTCTATCAGTCCTTAAATATAATGACTCATATTCATTTAATGCTTCTTGTTTTAACCCTAAGTTCTGTAATGAAACACATGATACTTCTAAAGCAAAATTATTATTAGGTTGCAATACTAGAATTTCTCTAGAGATCATATATGTAGGTGCCCATTGAGATAAACTCAGATACTCTCTCATTAAAGAATCCTTCAACAAAACATTTTCAGGCTGGATTGCAATCATATTATAAAGTGCAGAAATAGCAACATTTGGGTCATTATATGACTTGGCTTTTTCATAAATAGATTTTTGTATTTCAAATTCATCAACTTGTGAAAGTGAATTAAAGTTCATAAAAAAGAAGATTAAAATGAGTATTTGATTTATTTTCATATTTTTAATTTACTGGTGTTAAACCTTTTAATTTACCAAGTTTAGTTAAAAGCTTTAAAGCTTCACTTTTTTTATTTTTTATTTTACCATCTAATATTTGGTTTTTAATTTCATTTTTAAGCTCTCCAACTATTTTTGATGGTTTGATTGCAAAAATATTAATAATTTCTTCACCTGAAACAGGAGGTTGAAAATTTTTTATTTTATCATTTTCTTCAACTATTTCTATTTTATTCTCTACGATATCAAAATTCTTAAGGTATCTCTTAGATTTATCAGGGTTTTTTGTTGTTACATCTGCCCTGCATAATTTTAATAAATCATCTATATCATCACCTGCATCAAAAACAAGTCTTCTTATTGCAGAATCAGTAATATGATCTTTAACTAGTGCTATTGGCCTTAAATGTAATCGTACTAATTTTTGAACATATCTCATTTTATTATTGAGAGGTAGTCTTAACTTTTTAAATATTTTGGGAACTAGCCTAGCACCCAAATCCTCGTGTCCATGAAATGTCCAGCCTATATTTTCTTTATATCTTTTTGTTTGAGGTTTAGCTATATCATGTAATATTGCAGCCCATCTTAACCATAAATTTCTTGAAAATTTACATGTATTATCTAATACTTCTAAAGTATGATAAAAATTATCCTTATGAGAGTGATTATTTATTTTCTCTACACCTTGTAAATTATTTAACTCAGGAAAAATATATTTTAAAATACCAGAAGCAAATAAAAGTTTAAATCCATAAGATGGTTTATCTGATAAAATAATTTTATTTAGCTCATCTGTAATTCTTTCTTGACTAATTATTTCAATTCTCTGAGCATTATCACAAATTGACTTAAATGTTGACTCCTCAATATCAAAATTAAGTTGTGAGGCAAATCTTATTGCTCTCATCATTCTTAACGGATCATCATCAAATGTTTTATTTGGTTCAGCACATGTCCTAATTAATTTATTTTTTAAGTCTTCAATTCCATTAAATGGATCTAACAGTTCACCATAATCTTTGTTCATTGATACCGATAGAGCATTTATTGTAAAATCTCTTCTTTTCATATCATCATCAAATAGACCTGGAGATACATCAGGATTTCTAGAATTCTTTTTGTAGGATTCTTTTCTTGCGCCAACAAATTCATAATTAAATTTTTTAAAGTTTAATGATGCAGTACCAAAGTTTTTAAAGATTTTAAAGTCTGAAAAACCTTTCTGAACAGCTATTTTTTTTACTAGTTCATAAGGTTCTCCAATTGTCATTATATCAATATCCTTACATTCTCTATTTATTAAGAGATCTCTAACATATCCACCAACTAAATAAGATTTAATTTCTAAATCGAGTATTTGATTCCTTATTAGAGTTAGATTATTATCACTATCTATGTGTTCTTTAAAATTCATAATTAAATACAAATTTAAATTATAACTTTTTGGTATTGAATAAAATTAGATTTTATAAAAGAATATAATTATTTAGAGTAAATTTGATCCCCGTTACAGTATATAAGTAATTATGAAAAAAAAATACATCTTCGTAACGGGTGGAGTTACATCCTCATTAGGAAAAGGTATTATTTCCGCATCTCTTGGTCTTTTATTAAAAGCCGTTGGCTATAAAGTAACCATTCAGAAATTTGATCCATATTTGAATATTGATCCAGGAACAATGAGTCCTTATGAACATGGTGAATGTTATGTTACTGAAGATGGTGCTGAAACGGATTTAGACCTTGGTCATTATGAAAGGTTTCTTGGAATAACAACATCTCAAGATAATAATGTAACTACTGGTAGAATTTATAATAATGTAATATCTAAAGAAAGAAAAGGTGAATTTTTAGGAAAAACTGTGCAAGTAATTCCACATATTACTGATGAAATTAAGAATAGTTTTTATAAAATTGGAAAAAATAATTCCTTTGAAATAATAATTACAGAAATTGGTGGATGTATTGGAGATATAGAGTCCTTGCCTTTTTTCGAAGCAGTTAGGCAAGCTAAATTNGATTTAAATAGAGATGATTTTTTAAATATTCATTTAACCCTTATACCCTATTTATCAACATCTGGAGAACTAAAAACAAAACCAACTCAACATTCGGTTAAAAAATTGCTAGAAGCAGGTATTCAGCCTGATATTCTTGTTTGTAGAAGTGAACATAAATTAAGTAAAGAAATAAAAAACAAACTCGCTCTCTTTTGTAATGTTTCCAAGAATTCAGTAATAGAATCAATTGATGCCAAATCAATATATGATGTTCCTGTTTTGATGAGAGATGAAAGATTACATGAAATAGTATTAAACTATTTGAATATTAAAAAGAAAAAACCATTGAGATTAAGCAGATGGAAAAACTTCTTAAAAAATTTACACTCATCAAATAATATCTTAAATGTTGCTATTATTGGAAAATATGTTTCTTTACATGATGCCTATAAATCTATTTCTGAATCTTTAATTCATGCTGGTGCAAATTTGAATTCTACTGTAAATATTAAATGGATACCTTCTGAAGATTTAAAGAATAAAAATATTAAAAGTAAACTTAAAAATATTGATGGAGTTATAGTTGCTCCAGGTTTTGGAGAAAGAGGTATTGAAGGAAAAATATCAGCAATAAAATACGTTAGAGAAAATAATATTCCTTTTTTTGGTATATGTTTAGGGATGCAGTGTGCATGCATTGAATTTTCAAGAAATGTTTTAGGAGAAAAAAANGGTAATTCTACAGAGTTTAATAAAAATACAACATATCCTATTATTGATTTAATGGAAGAACAAAAAAATATTAAAAATAAAGGNGGAACTATGAGATTAGGCTCATATAAATGTACTCTAGAGAAAGGCTCACTTATTTATAAAACCTATAAGAGTAGTGACATTAAAGAAAGGCATAGACATAGATATGAGTTTAATAATTTATATAAAAAAGAGTTCAATGATAATGGTATGATAACTTCAGGTATTAATAAAAAATTGAATTTAGTTGAGGTAATAGAATTAAAAAATCACCCTTGGTTTATTGGAACACAATATCATCCAGAATATAGAAGTAGAGTTTTAAAACCTCATCCTCTATTTATTAGTTTTGTAAAAAAAATAAAATCAATAAAAAATGGATAATAACAGATTTATAGGATTTACTCTTATAATGCTTTTGATATTAACATATTACACCTTTTTTCCACCTGGCCAAAATATTAATGAACCCGTAGCTGAAGAAACAATAGTTGAAAAAGTTGAAAATCAAGAAGAAATTAATCAAGAAGAAATTAATTCAACTAGAAATAGTTATAACTCAAGTCTATTAGANGAAAGTTTTATTATTGAAAATGATGTTTTAAAAATAACATTTAATAACAGGGGAGCTTCAATTTCAGATATTATATTAAAAAATTATACAAGTCCAAATAATGAATATTTAAATCTTTATTCTAGAGATAATGGGGATTTTAATTTGATGATAAGTGACGAGGAAAACATTTCTTTTAATGAAATATTATTTGATAAGAAAATTGAAAAAAGAGACACAAAACAAATAATTACTTTTACTGCTTCAAATCCTGATCAGAAAAAAATAACTATCATCTATGAAATTTTAGAGGGATATATTATTGAATCAAAAATATTACTAAATGATAAATTTATAAACCCATCTAATCTTCAGTTTAATTGGTCAAATAATTTACTTCATCAAGAGAATAATATTACAAATGAAAAAAATCAAACTAGAATCAACTATTTCACAAAAGAAGAAGAATTCGATTATACATCAGCAACTTCTACTAATATAGAAAAAGTTGAAATTAAAGAACCTTTGAAATGGATATCTTTCAAACAACAATTTTTTAGCTCTGCTATAATTTCAGAAAATGAGATTTTAAATTCTAACTTAACATCTGAATACAGTGAGGATGAAATTATTAATAAAAAATTTACTCTTGATTCAGAAATACCTTTTGTTAATAACACTATTAGTTTTAAATATTATTTTGGACCAAACAAATATTCAATACTAAAAAATATAGAAGATGAATTTCATAATAATTTATATCTAGGATGGTTTGGAGTGGGAGGATTTAATAGGTATATAATTGTTCCAATATTCAATTTTTTAGAAAATATTACATCTAATTATGGATTGATTATTCTTTTCATGGTCTTTTTAATAAGAATTGTAGTAACACCACTTACATTTAAATCACACCTTTCTATGGCTAAAATGAAAGTGTTAAATCCTGAAATTCAAGATATAAGAAAAAAGCATGATGGAGATATGCAGAAGTCTCAAGGTGAAATTATGGAATTATATCAAAAAACTGGAGTTAGTCCTTTAGGAGGATGTTTGCCTATTTTATTCCAACTACCAATATTAGTATCTGTATTCTATTTTTTACCTAATGCTATAGAATTAAGAGGCAAATCATTTTTGTGGGCTTCTGATTTATCAAATTTCGATTCAATATTAGATCTTCCTTTTAGTATTCCTTTATATGGTGATCATATAAGTTTATTTACTATTTTAATGACAGTTTCTACAATACTAATAAATAAAGCTAATTCACAAATGCAAACTATGGAAGGTCCTATGAAAACTATTCAGTATGTTTTACCATTTATGTTTTTGTTTATTTTCAATAATTTTTCATCTGGTCTAACATATTATTATTTTCTATCNAATGTTGCATCATATGCTCAAATTTTTATTTTTAAAAGATTTGTTGATGAAGAAAAAATTAAGAAAGAAATAGAATTTAATAGAAAAAGAAATCTAAATACAAAAAAATCAAGTTTTCAGTTAAGATTAGAGGAAGCAATGAAAGCAAAACAAGAGANTAAGAAAAAAAACAGATAAATTAATTATAGTTAACTTAACTAGATAAATGGGTAAAGTAATTTCTATTGCAAATCAAAAAGGAGGTGTTGGAAAGACTACAACATCAATAAATCTTGCAGCGAGTTTAGCAGCCTTAGAATTTAAAACTTTAATAATAGATGCAGATCCTCAAGCAAATGCAACTTCTGGATTAGGTATTGATCAAAATTCAATTGTAAAAACTGTATATGAGTGCATGATTAATAAAGAAATAGATTCTGAAAGTATTATTAACTCTGATGTGGATTTTTTAGATATTCTTCCTTCTGATATAGATTTAGTTGGTGCTGAAGTAGAGATGGTAGATATAAGCGATAGAGACTTAAGAATGAAATCATGTATTGATACAATTAAAAATGATTATGACTTTATAATTATTGATTGTTCTCCTTCGCTGGGAATAGTAACCGTTAATTCATTAGTTGCTTCAGATTCTGTAATTATACCAGTTCAATGTGAATATTTTGCTTTGGAAGGACTTGGAAAATTACTTGAAACTATTAAGCTTATTCAAAACAACTTAAATAAAAAATTAACTATTGAAGGTATTTTAATGAGCATGTATGATGTTAGACTTAGGCTAAGCAATCAAGTTGTTGAAGAAGTACAAACTCATTTTAAAAATCTTGTTTTTAATACAATTATTCCAAGAAATGTAAAATTAAGTGAAGCNCCNTCATTTGGGATNCCCGTAATATCTTANGATGCTAGTTGTAAAGGAGCATTAAGCTACTTAAATTTAGCAAAAGAAGTTGTTGATAATAATAACACAGTAAAGGTTGAATGGTAAATAAAAGAAATACTTTAGGAAGAGGTCTTGGCTCATTATTGAAATCATCTGATAATAAGACTAATGATAAAATATTTGATGAAATTAAAATAAAAAATATTATAGCTAATAATCAGCAACCCAGAAAATCATTTGATAAAGATAAAATTGCTGAATTATCTCTTTCAATTAAACAACATGGTATAATTCAACCAATTACAGTAAGAAGACTAGATAATAATAAATTTCAACTAATTTCAGGAGAAAGAAGATTTAGAGCATCAAAATTATTGAAAAGAGAAACTATTCCTGCTTTTATTAGAGAGAGTGATGACAAAAATCTCCTTGAACTTGCACTTATTGAAAATATTCAAAGAGAAAATCTCAATTCTATAGAAATAGCAATATCATACAAAAAATTAATCGATGAATTAAATATAAATCAAGAAAAATTAGGAAATAGAGTTGGAAAAGATAGAACTACTATAAATAACTATTTAAGGCTATTGAAGTTACCTCCTACTATTCAAAAAGGTTTAATTGATAATAAAATTCAAATGGGTCATGCTCGATCTTTAATTACTATCGATACAAGTGAACTTCAACTAAAAATTTATCAACTTATTTTAATTAATAAACTATCTGTTAGAAAAACAGAGGAAATAGCTAGAAATATAAATAGAACTTCAACTTCAAAGAAAAATTTAAAAAGTAATAATTTAGAAAAACTTGAATCTAAATTATCATCCTTCTTCGGTACAAAGATTTCTACAAAAGGTGATGAAAAAAGTGGCAAAATAATAATACCCTATAAGTCAACTAATGATTTAAATAGAATTCTAGAATTACTTGATATTATTTAAATGAAAAAAATAATATTTCTTATAATTTTATCATCCAATCTTGGTATCTGTCAAAATGAAAATATTAAAATTTTTAACCCTAAAAAAGCAACAAGATTATCTGCTATCGTACCAGGTTTAGGTCAAGTTTATAATAAACAGTATTGGAAAATACCTGTTATTTATGGTGGATACGCAGTTATTGGGCATTATATCAAATTTAATAATGATATGTATCATGAATTCAAAAATGCTTTAACTTATGAAATTGATGATGATGCATCAACAATAAATCCATTTCCTAATTTCAGTAGAAATTCATTGGAAAGAAATATGGATTTTTGGAGAAGAAATAGAGATGTGTTAATAATCTTTACTGGAGTATATTATCTATTAAATATAGTTGATGCACATATCTTTGCTCATCTAAATGAATTCGATATAAATAATGATTTAAGTCTTGAAATTAAACCATCAATTAATAAGATAAATTCTAATAATTTAGTAGGTATTTCCGTCTTTATAAAATTTTAAAAATTTGTTAAAAAATTATTCAATTAAGTTTAAAAAATTAGATTTGCAATTATGAAAAAGGGACCAATAAGAGAATGGTTTGATGCTTTATTATTTGCTGTAATTGCTGCAACTTTAATTAGATGGGCTACATTTGAAGCTTTTACAATACCTACACCATCCATGGAAAAGTCTTTACTTGTAGGGGATTTTCTTTTTGTAAATAAATTAAATTATGGACCTAGAACTCCTAAAACACCACTTCAAGTTCCTTTAACACATCAAAAAATTTGGGGAACAGATATCAAATCATATTTAGATTGGATAGAATTACCAACATTTAGATTACCAGGTTTTGGAGAAATAGAAAGAAATGATGTTGTAGTATTTAATTATCCAAATGAATTAGATAAGCCATTAGATCTTAAAACATATTATGTTAAAAGATGTGTAGGGCTACCNTCTGANACNATAGAAATAGATAATGGAAATGTTTTAATTAANAGCTCCNNTTTAGAANTTCCTGAAGGTTTGCAAAATAGATATTTTCTACAAACTGATAAAACAATTAATGAAAGGGTATTCAGAAAATATGATATATGGGAGTATACCAAAGTTACTGGAGGATATTATATAAATACTAANGAAGAAAATGCTAATTCTATTGGAAATGAATCTTTTATTAATGAAGTTATTTTATACAGAATGGATAAATCATTAACTACTGGCAGGATATTTCCTGATCAAGAAACCTATCCTTGGAATACTGATTTTTATGGGCCTCTTCTAATTCCTTTCAAAAACTTAGAAATTGAAATCAATAAAGAAAATATAAAAAAATATGGATCAACAATATTGAATTATGAAAATCTAAATAATGTAAAAATAGAAGGAGATAATTTATTAATTGACAATCAAATTGTATCAAAATATATATTTAAACAAGATTATTATTTTATGATGGGTGATAATAGACATAATTCTGAAGATTCAAGATTTTGGGGTTTTGTTCCTTATGACCATATTTTAGGTGAAGCATCATTTATCTGGTTTTCATATAACTATCAAGAAGAAANTTTATTCAATGCAATTAGATGGAATAGATTTTTGAAAGTAATTAACTAAGTCCTACCATTTTATGATTTTATCGTTATTTTTCTTTAAATAATCGTTTGTCTTTTTGAAATGATTACAACCAAAAAAACCATTATATGCTGAAAAAGGAGATGGATGGGTTGATGATAAAATTAAGTGTTGATTTTTATTTTCTATAAGATTCATTTTTGACTTTGCAAAAGATCCCCATAATAAAAAAACTATATTTTTTTTTCTTTTAGAAATTATATTAATAACTAAATCAGTAAATTTTTCCCATCCAATATCTTTATGAGATCCTGGAAGTCCTTTTCTTACTGTCAGAATTGAATTTAAAAGTAAAACACCTTGACTTGACCAGTGAGAAAGATCACCATTTTCATATTGAAAATCACTGAAATTGTTTTTTAATTCTTTATATATATTCTTAAGAGATGGAGGTATTGATATACCCTTATTAACAGAAAAACATAAGCCATTTGCTTGATTTTTACCATGATAAGGATCTTGACCTAAAATAACAATTTTTACCTTATTAAAAGGACATAAATTAAATGCATTAAAAATATCCTTACCCGGTGGATAAATTTCATGATTTTTATATTCATCCCTAACACTATTAGTTAATTTAATAAAAAACTCATTATTGAAGATTTGTTGTAATTCTTTCTCCCATGTATAATCAATTTTTACCTTCAACTGTAATTATTTAATTTAGCATACAATTGTAAACGTAATGAAAGAAAAAAAAATTATTAGGATTCTTGGTGGAATAATTATATTGATAATAATTGGATTAATTTTCTTCATATATCAAAATAATGTAAATGAGAAAATTAGATTAACCCAAGAAAAAGAATTAGATAATGTTTATCTAGAATTAGATTCAATATCTAACGTTTTAAATGAAAAAATATTAACAATATCTCAATTAGGTGGAAATATTGACTCGTTATTAATTTTAAAAGAAAATTTAGAAATAGAGAAAAAAGAATTTAGAAATAGAGCATATGCACAAATAAATAGGTTACAGGGAAAAGTTGATGGNTACAGAGAGCTTTTACTTGCTCAAGATGAAGAAATAGAGAGACTAAAAGAAGTAAATGAACAATTGTTTGAAGAAAATAAAGAACAAAAAATAGAAATAAATAGCCTTAATACTACTATATCTACTATTAATCAATCTAATAAAAATTTAGAAGAAAAAATTAAAGTTGCAGCTAGACTTGAAATTTTAGAATTTGAAGTTATAGGTATTTTTAGAAACGGCTCAAAAAAATCTAATTCATTCAGAAATAGATCATTAGATAGACTGAACATAAATTTTTCAATTAGTGAAAATGATTTAGCTAAAATAGAGGTTATAGATATATATATTTCAATTGAGAAGCCAAATGGTGATATAATTTATGATATTTCTAAAGGGTCTGGTTCCTTTACATTTGAAAAAAGAGAAGCTTTTTATACTGTAAAAGAAGAAGTATTAGTTGATAGATTTAAAAAGGAATTGAGTATTGATTACATAAAAAATGAAGATTTTAATAAAGGGTTACATAAAGTCCATTTTTATACTAATAATTATAAAATAGGAAGTGGAGAATTTTTGATAAAATAATTATGTTTTTAATTTCAAAATATTAGCTTTGCAACTCATTTAAGGAAATTTATATGAATAAAAATTACGAAACAGTATTCATAGTAAATCCCGTTCTATCTGAAAAACAGGTAGAGGATACTGTAAAAAAATATAAAAAGATTCTTGATAAAAACAAGATCAAAACAATTTGTGATGAGTCACTTGGATTTAAAGAACTCGCATATTCAATCAATAATAAAAATTCTGGTTTTTTTCACTTATTTCAATATGAAACTGAAAAAATAGATTTTGTCAAAAATCTTGAAACAGAATTAAAAAGAGATCGGTCTATATTAAGATATATTTCTGTTTCTTTATGTAAGGATGCTCTTGAGTATAATGCTAGAAGAGCTAAAGGTGAATTTAATAAAAAGAAAAAATGAGAAGTCAATTCAATTCAGCATTACAAAATGAGTCTATAGATAGATCAAGTAAAAAAAAGAAGTTTTGTAGATTTAAGAAGAGTGGAATTAAATATATTGATTATAAAGATCCTTCTTTCTTAAAGCAATTTATTAATGATCAAGGTAAAATTTTACCTAGGAGAATAACAGGAACTAGTTCTAAATACCAGAAGAAAGTTGCACAAGCAGTAAAAAGAGCAAGACATCTTGCATTATTGCCATATACAACAGATACTAATTAAATTAAAATGAAAATTATATTAACTAAAGATTTACCTGGATTAGGTTTTAAGGATGAAGTAGTCAGTGTAAAAAATGGTTATGGTAGAAATTATATTATACCTCAAGGATTTGGAGTTCTTGCTAATAAATCTAATTCTAAAGTTTTAAAAGAAAATTTGAAACAAACGGCAAAAAAGCAAGAAGAAATTTTAAAAGCAGCTCAAAAGTTATCAAAAAAAATTGGAGATTTAGTTATTGAGTTTAAATTAAAAACAGGTTCTGATGAAAAAGTTTTTGGATCTGTAACTACAGCTCAAATTTCTAAAATGTTAGAAGAAAAAGGATTTGAAGTTCATAAAAAAAACATATCCATACTCTCGAAAGTTAATAACGTAGGTGAATATGATGTTGACTTAAAAATACATAAAGACTTAACACACCCTATTAAAATTAATGTTACTGGTGATATTGTAAAACCCAAAAAGAAAAAAACAGTTAAGAAAGAAGATAAACCTAAAGATGATGTTAAAGATTCAAAAGAAACATCTAAAAAAGAAGTCAAAAATACTTCTAGTGAGAAAGTAAATGATGATTCAGTATCTAAAGAGTCAAAAAAAGATACTAAAGAGTCAAAAAAAGATACTAAAGAATCAAAAAAGTCTAAAAAATAAAATTTTTTCTTCAATCATTTAATTCTTTATTAAATTGAATCTTTCAAATTAAAATGAAAGATTTTTATTGCTTAGATATTCTTATAAGTGTACCACTTAACAAAGTCTTTACCTATAAATCAAGTTATAAAACAAAAATAGGTTCGATTGTAAAAATTCCATTTGGAAATAACAATGAAATTGTAAAAGGGATAGTAATATCAAAACCTTATAATAAAAAAAAGAACTTTCAAATTAAAGAAGTAATTTCTATTGAAAGTTTTCAAAGTATTTTATCTAAAGGTCAATTAGAGTTATTAAAATGGGCATCAAATTATTATTTAGTTGGTTTACCTAAAATATTTAATTCTATATTTTCAAAAAAAATATTAGATCTAAAAATAGATGACTCATCAAATTATAAAACTCAACAAAAAAATGATAATTATAGAACAAATCTTATTGTTGATCATTCAAAGAATATTATAAACAATATAGTTGATGAAATTAAATCTATTGTAAAAAGAAGGCAAGTATTAATTTTATGTCCAAATGCATATCTGACTCAATCAACTTATAATATTTTATCTAAAAAATTCAAACTCACTTATATTTATGATTCTAAAACCACCACAAAAGATAAACTAAAGATATGGAAGGAAATTTTAGAAAATAAAGATGTAATAATTTTAGGTAGTAAATCTGCTGTTTTCTTACCTTTTATTGATTTATTTAAAATTTATGTGATATACGAAAACAACTATTTATATAAAGAAACTGATAAAGTATTAAGATATAATGCAAGAGATTGCGCTGTTTTTCTATCTAAGATTCATAAGTGTGATATAAACTTAATATCAGACTCTCCTTCATTAGAGTCAATGTATAATACAAAAAAAAATAAGTTTAAATTTTATGATAAATCAAAAAAATTAAAATTAAAATCAGATTTAAAAAGAATTTCAATTTATAATAAACTTGAAAANCAACTAAAGAACAAAATACAAGGAATTATATCAACTGATATATTAAACAAAATAAAAGAAAATTATAAAAAGAAGAAAAAATCAATAGTTTTCACTCCTTATTCGGATGATGTTGCAAAAATTAAAAGTTGTTTGATTGANTCAAACTCAAATTATAAAATATTTTCNCTTTCTAGAAATTCATCTCTTACTAGAAACCAAATTCAAAAATTTTTTAAAAAAATAAATGAATACGATATTATAATAGGTAATTACTCTGTAATTGATGGACTTGAACAGTATAATTACAATTTAATGATTTTAGTTGATCCAGATAAAATATCATCTCTCTCAAATTACAGATCCAATGAAATATATTTCCAATTAATATTTAAAGTAATTAAAAAGGTTAATTATGATAATAAAAAAGTAATAATACAGTTGTCTAAATCTGACTCTAATGAATTAAGAGATATTATAAGATTTGACTATTTTAAAATTATTTCNAAAGAAATGAATGAAAGAAAATTATTTGATTTCTCACCTTTCAAAAGACTTATTTCTATAGAACTAACTTCTAAAAATAATACTTTATCTAAAGGGGAAGCATTATTTAATTCAATTAAAAATAAATTTGATTTCTGTGATAAAACTGATGTAGGTTTAATTAAATCAAGAGGTAAAATTTTGTATAAAATTTATTTAAAACTTGATAGAGTAAGAAATTTAAATAGAAACAAGAGAATAATTTTTGAGGAAATAAATAAAATTAATAGAAGAAAAGAATTTAATAATAATTTGATTACAATAGATGTTGACCCTTAAATTTTCCAATTATCATTTAGAAAGCTTAATCCTCTTTTTGAACTCAGATCAAACTTACAAGGTACTATCGAAACATAATTATTTTTAATAGCCCATTCATCATTATCTTTTCCTTTATCATGATTAACAAAGTTCCCGACCATCCAATAATANTCTCTTCCGTANGGNTCATGTCTTTTATCAAACGTCTCTTCCCAAATTGCATTAGCCTGCCTACATAGCTTAATTCCTTTTATTTTTTCACTTGAGATAGCTGGAATATTAACATTTAATGCGATAGAATCAGGNATACCATTTTCTAAAGCATTTTTTACTATTTTTTTAACATATTCTTTAGTATGATCAAGATAAGCATTAGGGTCAAAATCACATAAAGAAAAGCCAATAGCTGGAGTATTTTCTATCGCACCTTCTATGGCAGCAGACATTGTTCCTGAATACAGGACACTTATAGAAGAATTACTTCCATGATTTATTCCACTTGCTATTAAATCAATATTTCTATTTTTAAGAATATGATGTTTAGCAATTTTTACACAGTCTGCCGGCGTCCCACTACACTTAAAAGATTCTATGTCACCAAAAAGATCTGATTTCACTAGTCTTAACTTATCACCAACTGTTATTGCGTGTCCCATTCCAGATTGAGGGCTATCTGGGGCTACAACTACTACCTCACCAAATTCCGACATAATTGANACTAAAAATCTTATTCCTTTAGAATCAATTCCATCATCATTAGTAACTAATATTAAAGGTGTTTTCATTTAAATTCTATTATAATAATTNACAATTCTAGCCAAATCGCTCATTTTTTTTAAATTAATTCTATTATCAGAGACATATTTTTTTATCTCATCATATTTATCCTGCATTAAGCTATACAAATCTTTCTTTTTCCCTTTAAAACGATGAATTTTTCCGTCTTGAGTAAGAAAAAAATAATCATACTTAACTTTATTTACATAACCATAATTATTACTAAATGAAGGCATTATNCCGTAAGCATAATAAGAAGGAAAATAAGACTGAGTAGTTTCAGCAACGATTCTTTCTCTTAACATTAAACTTAATTTTCCTTCGATCATCATCTCAAATAATACAGGAACATTATAGTTATATCCTACTTCATATAACAAAGAATAAAATTGTCTATAATCTCTAATTGTCTCGTCATAAATTTCAAAGAAAAATAAATTATTAACGTTAAAAGCTTTCAATGTATTACCATCATCCAATTGAATAGATTGTAATTCAAAATCATATTTTAAGTTACCTTTTACAGTATCTCCATTATTTGTGATTAACATACCCTCATGCCAAATATCACTTGGAAATTTTTGAGAATAGCTAATACTTGAAATAAACATAAATAGAAATAGTAATCTCATAATTAACTTTTATTCTTCAGTATTTCGTGACCCATTTTGTCTCTTTTAGTCTCTAAGTATTTCTGATTAAACGAATTAGGTTTAATTTCTATTTTAGTATTTTTTGTAATTTTTAATCCATAGCCAATTAAACCAACTCTTTTCTTAGGATTATTTGTTAATAAATTAATATTTCTAATTCCTAAACTTTTAAGTATCTGAGCGCCAACTCCATAATCTCTGTGGTCCATTTTAAATCCAAGTTTATGATTAGCTTCAACAGTATCATAACCCTGTTCTTGCAATACATATGCCTTTAATTTATTTATTAAACCAATACCTCTACCCTCTTGATTCATATATAATAATAAACCCTGTCCTTTTCTATCTATCAATCTCAATGCTTTTTGTAACTGTGATCCACAGTCGCATCTAAGTGATCCTAATATATCTCCAGTTACACATGATGAATGAACCCTAACTAATACTTCATCATGCTCATTCCAATCTCCTTTCTTTAATGCAAGATGAACATCTTTGGTGTCTTTTTGTTCAAAAGAAATTAATTTGAAATTACCATATTCAGTAGGTAAATCAACTGTCTCTTTTTCTTCAATTAATGAATTTCTTTCTAATTGATATTCAATTAAATCCTTTATAGATATTATTTTGAGTCCATGTTTTTCAGCAACTTTAAATAAATTATTCAATCTTGCCATACTACCATCTTCATTCAAAATTTCACAAATAACTCCGGAGGGNTATAAACCTGCAAGTTTTGGTAATTCAACAGATGCTTCCGTATGACCAGCTCTTCTTAGTACNCCTCCATCAATTGATCTTAAGGGAAATATGTGACCAGGTTTAGAAAAATTTGATGGTTTAGATTTAGAATCAACTAATGCTCTTATAGTTTTAGATCTATCAGATGCAGAAATACCAGTTGTGACACCATTNTCTTTTAAGTCTACAGAAACAGTGAAAGAGGTACCATAAAGATCAGTATTTTTTCCTACCATNAAATCTAATTCTAACTCATTACACCTATCAGAGTTGAGAGAACAACATATTAATCCTCTACCTTCTTTAGACATAAAATTTATTATTTCAGGTGTTATCTTTGAAGAAGCACAAACAAAATCGCCTTCATTTTCTCTAGTTTCATCATCTACTACTATTATGATTTCTCCTTTTTTAATTGCTTCAATTGCTTCAGGAATAGAATTTANTTTATTTTTCATACGGATGTTACGTTACCTAATTTTTTTGCAATATCTATTTCTGCTGATTTTAACTTACTATGAAGCTTAATAGTTTCTTCATCTATGTTTGTTGTATCAGATTTACTTAAATTTTGCATATTGTCCTTAATCATTTTTCTAATAAGTCTAAACTTTAGTCTAAGTATGTTTGTATACGTAGTTTTTTTAAGAGAGTCTGTCTCCTCCGAAACGTGAATATTAAATTTATCCTTCCACTGCTTACTTATTTCATATTTATTTGCAGATAAATCAATAATATCATCTTTAATATCATTAAACTCATCTGTCATAAAATATTTAATATCAATTATAGAATCATTTTTATATTCTCTTTTAAAAACATCAATAATTTTTAAATAATTTTTATTTTCAAACTCCACATCCTCTATTTCATTAAGAAAATAATCTATAAAAGATTTTCTATCTAATCCTATAACTTCAAAATCAGTAGTACCATAATTAACTAACATTCTTACACACTCCCTCTCATAAAAATTAATAGCTGAAGAAATATTTTTTTCATCTTTATTTTCTTCTTTTTTTGTAATTAAATTATTTAATGGAAAAGATTTATTTTCTTTTCCTATTAATAACTTATTCATTTCAGAAATAAGAGCTTGTTCACTTATATCTAAAGAATTACTAGCTTCCTTTAAAAAAACAGATCTTTTTATTGAATTTGGAATCTTTGAAATTGATCTTACAATATCAAAAATCATTTCAGATTTTTTTACTGGATCATCTTTATATTTTTTATTTAATAGATTTATTTTATAATTAATGAGATTAGTACCATTAGATTTAACGAATTCTTGAAATTTCTCTTTTCCAACTTTTTTTGAATAACTGTCGGGATCTTCTCCTTCTGGAAAAGAAACGATTTTAACATTCATATCATTTTCTAAAATTAAATCCATTCCCCTCAGAGATGCATCCATTCCAGCCTTATCACCATCAAAAAGAATAGTAATATTTTTTGTATATCTTGATATCAGTTTTATTTGATCCGAGGTCAAAGAGGTACCAGATGAAGATACTACATTATTAATATCAATTTGAAATAAAGATATGACGTCTGTATAACCCTCGACTAAATAACAATTATCATCTTTTCTAATATTATTTTTAGATTGATATAAACCATATAATATTTTACTTTTTACATAAAGAGATGTTTCAGGTGAATTAATGTATTTAGGTTGATTTTTTTCATCTTTTAATATCCTTGCTCCAAAAGCTACAACTTTACCACTTAGATTATGAATTGGGAAAATTATTCTGCCTCTAAACCTATCATATTTCTTGTTATTATTTTCAAGAATTAAGCCTGCTTTAATAATTAGTTCATCCTCATATTGATTTTTTGTAAGATAATTGTGAAGAGAATCCCACTTATCAATACTATAACCTAATTCAAACTTTTCAACTATATTTTTATCAAAGCTTCTATGATCAAAATATGATATTGCAATACTTTTTCCTTCTTCAGTATTCAGATTTTCTTTAAAAAATTCTTTTGATTTATTTAAAATAATAAGAAGACTTTCTTTTTCATTACTTACCTCATAATTAGATTCAGTCTCATTTATTTCAACACCATATTTTTCACCTAAATATTTAATAGCTTCTATATAAGTCATACTATCTACCTCTTTTAAAAATTCAATAGCATCACCCCCTTTCCCTGTACTAAAACACTTAAATATTTGTTTAGAAGGAGAAACAAAAAAGGAAGGAGTTTTTTCAGTTGTAAATGGACTTAAGGCCTTATAACTTGATCCTGACTTTTTTAATGAAACAAAATCACCTACTACTTCAACTATATCTAGTCTATCTTTAATTTCTTGAATTACACTTTCTTCAATCATAAGTTTACAAATATCATCAATTTATTATTTTTTTAATTTTTTAATTAAATATAAATTGCTGAAAATTATAAAATGATAACAAAAGAAAAGATCCTAGAAAAATTATCTAATGTTTTAGATCCAGATATTAAAAAAGATCTAGTGACATTGAATATGATTAAAAATATAAAAATTAATGATTTAGAGGCTTCTTTTGATATAGAACTAACAACTCCAGCATGTCCGTTAAAAGAAAAAATAAAGAAAGACTGCCTAAATGAATTAGAAAAGTTAAATAGTAAAATAACCTATAAAATAAATTTTACATCTAATGTTATTCCTTTTGATAAAAAGAATATGGTAAAAAACATTAAAAATATCATTGCAGTAACTTCTGGGAAAGGTGGAGTTGGAAAATCAACTATATCTTCAAACATTGCAGTAGGCTTATCAAAAATGGGAGCAAAAGTTGGTCTAATTGATGCAGATATATTTGGACCTTCAATACCTACGATGTTCAATTGTGAAAATGAACAACCTACTTTTAAGAAAGAAGAAGATAAAAACTTAATAATTCCTATAGAACAGTATGGTATAAAATTAGTTTCAATGGGCCTTTTAGTACCAAAAGATAAAGCAATAATATGGAGAGGACCAATGGCTAGTTCTGCTATGAAACAACTTATTGCTGATGTAGATTGGGGTGATTTAGATTATTTGATAGTTGACTTACCACCTGGGACAAGTGATATTCACATTACATTATCTCAAAATTTTCCAGTAACTGGAAGTGTTATAGTGACAACACCACAAAAAGTTTCTACTATAGATGCGGAAAAAGCTGTTGCTATGTTTAATCAAGATAAGACTAAAGTTTCAATTTTAGGAATAATTCAAAATATGTCTTATTTTAATTCTAATGATGGAGATAAACATTTTATATTCGGTGAAAACGGAGGTAAAGAATTATCTAATAAATTAAATATAGAATTATTAGGGGATATTCCAATTGATAAGAAAATATCTGAAAGTTCAGACAACGGATACCCAATAGTTTTAAAAGATGAGTATTCATCTAAAATTTTTGAAGAAATATGTCATAATATTGCAAGGAAAATTGCAGTAAATAATTTCAAATAATATTACTTTTACAATATGAGTGAAAAAAGTTTAATTGATAGAGTTGAATCAGCAATAGATGAGATAAGACCATATCTAATTGCTGATGGAGGAGATATAAAGGTTATTTCAGTTGACAATAGAAACATTGTTAATTTAGAATTGTTAGGATCTTGTGAAACTTGTCCTATGTCTCCAATGACTCTAAAAGCAGGAGTTGAAGAAGCTATAAAGAAACAAGTTCCAGAAATTAATGGCATAAATGCTATTAATGGAACAAACTAATTAATTCACTTATGAAAAAAAATATAGCCATCATAATGGGAGGCTATTCTTCTGAATATGGGATTTCAATTAAATCTGGTGAAGTAGTTTATAAAACATTAATAAAAGAAAAGGATATTAATGTTTATAAAGTAATAATAAAAAAAGATGATTGGTATCATATTGATAAAAGTGAAATTAAGCATGAGATAAAAAAAGAAACATTCCAAATCATAAAAAATGATAAAGTAATAGATATTGATTTAGTTTTTAATACAATACATGGTATTCCTGGAGAAAATGGAGAAATACAATCTTATTTAGAAAAACTTGGATTAAATCAAACTTCATCTGAGTCACTAGAATCTAGACTAACATTTGATAAAAATCATTGNAAACAAAAAATTAAAAAATTAGGATATAATACNCCAAAATCAATAATTATAAATNAAGAAGAAACNTATGATTCANAAGAAATTCTAAAAAAATTAAAATTACCAATTTTNATAAAACCTAATGNGGGNGGATCAAGTTTTGGTATTTCTAGAGTAGATGATGAAAAAAATATAATAAATGCTATTAATTATTGTTTTAAAGAAGACAAATATGCTTTAATTGAAGAAGAAATCAGTGGAAGAGAAATTTCAGTAGGAGTTATAAAATATAACAATAAAATTATAGCACTACCTGCAACTGAAATCATATCTCACAATAGTTTTTTTGATTATAATGCAAAATATAATGGAGAATCTGATGAAATTACNCCTGCTGAAATTACAAAAGNAGAAGGAGAAGAAGTTAGAAATATTTCTTTGAATATTTATAAAAAATTAAATTTAAAAGGNTTTTCCAGATGTGATTTTATACTTAAAGATGGAGTATTTTTCTTCCTAGAAGTTAATACTAACCCTGGGTTGACTGAAGAAAGTATTCTTCCACAACAAGCAAAGGCTGCAAATATTTCTTTAAAAGATTTATTTCGAAGCGTAATTGATAATAATGAATGAAATAAAATACATATTTAAGAATCTAATATTAATGATAGGAGGAGTNTCGTTAATTATTTTCTTTCTATTTTATATTTACTTCCCTATAAAAACAAATCACGGCGACACTATAACTGTTCCAAATTTAATTGGAATGGAACTCAAAGATATAGATGAGTTTCTCTCAGATAGAGATCTTCGTTATGAAATTTTAGATGATTCTTCTTANTCATCTGAATACCCTCCATATTCAATACTTCAACAAAATCCTTCTGAAAATGAAAAAGTTAAAGAAAATAGAAAAATCTATTTGACTTTAAATTCTTCAATACCTCCAAAAATAAAAATGCCAAAAATTATAAACGGATCTGTTAAAAATGCTCAATTAATATTAAAGAGTTATGATTTAAAACTTGGTGAAATTACTTATGTTCCTGATATGGCAAGAAATGCAGTTCTAAAAATGTTTATTGAAGGTGATTCAGTAAGTGAAAACGATTTAGTTTTAAAGGGATCAATAGTNGATTTAGAAGTAGGTAATGGATTGGGAAATCAAATTTTTGANACACCAGATTTAATAAATCTAGACTTAGAAGAAGCAAGATTTACTATTATAGGATCAGGACTNAGACTAGGAAATATAATTTATCAGGATAGCGGATATTATAATAATAAAATTTTAGANGAAGAAGGAAATGAAATTTTTGAAAAGGTTTGGGTTAATCCAGGTAAAGTATTTAGACAATCTCCTATAAAATCTACAAAAGTTAAAATAGGAAGAAGAATAAATTTATGGATTGTTACAAAACCTGAAGATGAAATTATATAAAATTTTATTTTNTTTCNTTCTAATATTATTTCAAGGTACAATTTCTGCTCAAAACCTTAAAAATTTNAAAATATCTCAACATAATTTTTCAAATCATTCTGTTGAAAATATAAACTTACCTATATGGGATGACTTCTCATCTTCTGATATTTTAAACAATTTATTTTGGAGTGAAGGAGAAAATATTTCAATAAATGACTATTATAATACTGATGCGCCAAGTATAAATGTGATAGAATTTGATGGACTTAATAATTCGGGAAGCCCTTATAATAATGAAAGTGGATATGGAGTTTGTGATGTTCTNATTTCGGACGAAATTAATTTAAAGTCAAAATCAGTAAAAGATAGTATTTATCTAAGTTTCTTCTGGAATTTCAATATNAATGGNGAATTTCCNGATTATGAAGATACATTAAAAGTAGATTTTTTAAATGAANATAATGANTGGATTAATGTATGGAATACNAATGGTGGCTCATTAAATTTTAAAGATCAGTTTACTTTCAATGATATCTTAGTTGAAAATAATTTTCTTCATCAAAACTTTATGTTCAAAATTTATAATAAAGGGAATTCAGAGGGACCATTTGATAGTTGGTTAATTGATTATATTTATTTAGATGAAAATAGAAATAGTAATGATTCTATTTTTTTGGATAGAGCTCTTTCATTTAGAGTTAATAAATTATTTAAAGATCATATTTCTATCCCCTATAATCATATTTCAAGCTCTAACTCGTTTACTGACTCAATATCAATAAAAATAAATAATCTTGACAAGGATATTCAACCTATCAACTATACTCTTAAAAGTTTCATTGATGGAAATTCGGAATATTTGATATATGACAATCAACCATTAAGTCCAATACTATCTGGGTATGAAGANAGAATATTAAAGACAAAACCGATTGAAGTTTCAACTTACTTATCAGATAATGATAGTTCATCAATTGAGTTCTTATTTTATATTGAATCAGGAGATTCTTCATATGTTAATCAAAATTTAAGGTTAAATGATACTATGAGGTTTAATGTTTCTTTTAAAAACTCATATTCTTACGATGACGGCACTGCAGAATTTGCTGCTGGTNTTAATCAAAAGAATTCAGAACTTGTTCTTAAACACATGACATTTACTGAGGACACATTAACTCATATTCANATATACTTTCCTAATAATTTATATTCCTCATACAGCAGCGACATTGAACTAGTATTATATCAAGATTTAGATGAAGAGAATACCAAAGTTATATCTCAAATAACATCTCTAGATTTTAATGATGAATTTAATTTATTTGAATTGAATNAACCTNTAATCGTNAAGGATTCATTTTACATCGGATTTAGACAATTTGAAAATAGTTTTTTGCCAGTGGGGTTAGATAAAAACAATGACACGTCTGAGAAAATCTATTATAAAATAGATAATAAATGGTTTCAAAATGATGTNATAAAAGGAAGTTTAATGATTAGGCCTGTTTTTGGTAAGTCTAACTATGTGTTGACAGGTGTTGAAAGTNAAAAAATCAAAAAATCAATATCAATATTCCCAAACCCAAGTGGAGGAATCTTCAATTTATCTAATAAAGTAGAAAATATTATTGTTTACAGTATAGATGGGAAAATTGTAAAAAGAATAANTGACACTGATAGAATTAATTTACAAGAATTTAAAAACGGATATTATNTAATTCAAATTGAGGATAATAATAGAATTGAAAAACATAAATTAATTAAGAATTAAATCAGATAGAAAAGACTTTAATTCAAGAGTGCTCTTGACNTGGTAAGTACTCATACCCATTTTCTTACATTCTGACAAATTTTCAATCATATCATCAAAAAATATAATTTCACTCGGTAAATATTTAGACTTCTCTACTACCTTCTCATAAATTTCTANATCAGGTTTTCTGCATTTAAGTTTNAAGGAATAAAATACATCATCGAATAATTTCTCAAATGTCTTTTGATGTAAATCAACACATANTTTATTGAAATAATTTCTATGAATTGAGTTCGTATTACTTAAAATCATTATNGAATATTTTGATTTCAGTTGTAGGATGAGTTCTAGAATATCTGAATTAATTTTAACAATTACTAAATTCCATATTTCATCGATCTTTTCATCATCTAAATCTATGTTACCTGCTCTTCGCAATCCATTCCTAAATGATTGGTCAGAAATTTCTCCTTTTTCATATGCAAAAAAAAGCTTAGATAAATCAGAATTGAAGGTTTCATATCTATAATCCAGTTCTTTAAATTCAGTAACTTCCTTAGAGGATATTTTTTTTAATTTAGATATAGATTTCATAGGATCAATATCAATAACTACTCCACCTAAATCAAACAACAACACTTTTATATCATTATTCATCAGATTTTTTTTAAATAGTTATGGCTAAATATTAATGATTAATTAAATCTAATTATTTTTGTCAACTTTTAAATGGATAGGTTAAACTTGAAATTTAATA
>NZVP01000043.1 GCA_002697405.1 Flammeovirgaceae bacterium | reverse complement strand
GCTCACTAGGGCTCGAACCTAGACTCTTCTGGACCAAAACCAGACGTGTTACCAGTTACACCATGAGCCAATATGGGCTACAAAAGTAGATTTAATTTTTAATTTATTGAAATTAAAATCATGCATTTTCTTCGAGCCACATCCTAGCATTATAAAAAGGCAAAATCCATGGTGATATTTTATCATTTCTCCCGGAAGGGTAATGTGCCCAGTTCCATGGGAAAATAGATCTTTCAAGATGAGGCATAATTGCAAGATGTCTTCCGTCATCTGAGCAAATTGCAGCAGCAGATAATTCAGATCCATTAGGGTTAGCAGGGTAGTCTTTATAATGAAATTTTGCAGCAATATTTACATTTTGATTTTTAAAATTAAATTTTCCTTCTCCGTGTGCAGACCAAATTCCTAATGTTGAACCCTCAAGATTTTGAAGCATTATAGAGTTAGATTTAATNATATCAATACTTGAAAAAGTACATTCAAATTTATTGGAATCATTATGTTCCATTTTAGGGTGATGTTCTTTCTTATTAGGATATAATATATCTAATTCCATCATAAGCTGACATCCATTACAAACTCCTAGACTAAGAGTATTATTTTTATTGTAAAAATCTTGTATAGTTTTTCTAGCTTTTTCATTGAATTTAAATGCACCTGCCCATCCCTTTGCTGACCCTAAAACATCTGAGTTAGAAAATCCTCCAGGAAATACTAGCATATTTATATCTTCAAGTCTTTCTCTGCCTGANACTAAATCCGTCATATGCACATCTTTTACTCTAAATCCAGATAGATTTAACATATATGCCATTTCTCTTTCACTATTAATTCCTTTTTCTCTTATTACGGCAGCTTTTATTTCCTTTTTAAAATTAACAATAGGTAAATTCCCATTATAATTAGATGGAAATTTAAATTTTAAAGGTTGATTTTTAAAATTTTTGAATCTTTCTAAACTTTTATTATTTCTGGTTTGTTCAGAATCCATCAAAAATGAATTTTTATACCAAGAATCCCTGAAGTGATCAATATCAAGACTTAGAGATTTATTTTTAAANTGAATATTTAATTTTCTATCATCGATTGTATTTCCAAGAGAAATAAAATCAATATTATTTTTTACTAATCTTTCTTTTCCATTTTTAGTGATTTGAAAAATAATTCCTGGTGATTCATTAAACAAAATTTTTAATAAATCATCTTCTTTAAATCCATCAAGGTTAATTTTTAGACCACAATTNTTATTTGGGAAATTCATTTCTAAAAGAGATGTAATTAGTCCTCCAGATGAAATATCATGTCCTGAATATATATTTTCACTTAAAATTAGATCTTGAATAGTATTAAATATATTTTTAATTTCATCTGATGATCTGGTATTTATTACATTATTTCCTATTGAGGAAAGTGTTTGAAAAAATGCTGATCCAGCTAGGTTATAATCTTCACAAAAGTTAATNTATANTAATTCTAATTCTTTATTTGAAGAAAGGTTGGGTTTAACTACTTTTCTGATATCAGAAACTTCTGATACCGCAGAAATTATTACTGTTCCNGGTGAGAGAACTTTTAATCCATCACTATATTTTTGAGTCATAGACAATGAATCCTTACCAGTAGGTATATTTAAGCCCAAGTCAATAGCAAAGTCACTTATGGACTTAACAGCATTATAAAGTCTTGTATTTTCTCCAGGATTATTTGCTGGCCACATCCAGTTAGCACTTAAAGAGATGTTTGAAAGTCCATTTTGAATAGGAGCCCAAATAATATTNGTCAAAGATTTNAGAATNGAATACTTAGCTCCAATTTTCTCATCTGCTAAAGAAACAANGGGAGAAAATCCTACAGTAGTAGCAATTCCTTTATTTGANNCAAAATCAAATGACATTATCCCTAAATTATTTAATGGTAATTGAATTTCTCCAACTGTTTGCTGAAGAGCAACTCTTCCAGTCACACATCTATCTACTTTATTAGTTAACCAGTCTTTACAAGCTACTGATTCTAAAGAAAGAACATTTTCAAGATATTTTATAAATAAATTTTCATGGTATATTGGATTTTTAAATTGATAGGGAATTTTTTTATCTATTACTATAGTTTTTGGAGAAGAGCCAAAGAAATCATCTAAATTTAAATCAATTGGATTTATTGATTCTTTTCCTTTGAAAACTAATTTTTTATTTTCTTTAACATATCCAANATGGTATAATGGAGCTCTTTCCCTTTCTGCAATTTTTTTAATTTTTTCAAAGTCTTCTTTTTTTATTACTAATCCCATTCTTTCTTGAGATTCATTTCCAATTATTTCTTTTTCGGATAAAGTAGGATCTCCTACTGGCAATTCATTAATATTTATTTCACCACCAGTATCCTCTAAAAGCTCTGATAAGCAGTTTAAATGTCCACCTGCCCCATGATCATGAATAGAAAGTATTGGATTTTCTATTTCTTCTCCTAATGCTCTAATAACATTAGCAACTCTCTTTTGCATTTCAGGATTTGATCTTTGTACAGCATTGAGCTCTATTTTATTTTTAAATTCACCTGTATTAACTGAAGATACTGCACTACCTCCCATTCCAATTCTATAGTTATCCCCTCCTAAAACTACTACATAATCACCGTCACTAATTTTTTTCTTTTTAGATTCATTTTCTTTTCCATATCCAACTCCACCTGCTAACATTATTACTTTATCATAACCAAGATTATATTGTTNTTCAGAATGTTCAAAAGTCAAAANACTACCATTAATTAATGGTTGTCCAAATTTATTGCCATAATCACTAGCTCCATTTGATGCTTTAATTAATATATCCTTAGGATTCTGATATAACCATTTTTTATTTATTTGATCATTTTCCCATTTTTTCCCATTTGAAGTTCTAGGGTAAGAAGTCATATATACAGCGGATCCTGCTAAAGGAAAACTTGCTTGGCCACCAGCCATTCTATCTCTTATTTCACCTCCAGATCCAGTTGCTGCTCCACTAAATGGTTCNACAGTTGTTGGGAAGTTATGAGTTTCGGCTTTAAGTGATATTGAAGCTTTTGCTTTTATTATTTTATAGTAATCTGGAATATCTTTTTTGTCAGTTGTAAATAATTCTATCTCAGGACCTGTAATAAATGCAACATTATCTTTATATGCTGATATTATATTTGATGGATTTTTTTTAGAAGTCTTTTTAATCATTTGAAAAAGACTTGAATCCATTTTTTTTCCATCTAAAATAAATTCTCCATTAAAAATTTTATGTCTACAGTGCTCAGAATTAACTTGAGAAAATCCAAAAACTTCACTNTCAGTAAGTTTTCTATTTAATCTTTTACTAACCAAACTCAAATATTCTATTTCATCATTACTTAGTGCTAATCCTTCATCTTGATTATACTTTTTTAGATCATTTACAAATTGTACTTTTTCTGGCTCTTTAGTTACTTTAAAAATATCTTGACCTGGATTTGAATACTTTGATTCTGTCATTGTATCGAAAGTATTTTTATTTTTTAGTAAAATCTCCATTCTTTGAATTGAATCAATTCCAATATTTTTAGTTATTTCTACAGCATTTGTACTCCATGGAGTAGTCATTTCTTTTAATGGTCCAATATATAATCCTTTGAGTTTTTTTTCTCTAATTAAAGTAGCATTACTTAATAACCAGGAAAGGTTTTTTATTTCTTTATCCTTTAGTGATTTTGAATGCTCTACAGCGAAGTAATAATTTGATGATTTTTTAAAAAATGATATCATTTGAAATTGTAAGAAACAAAAATAATTTTTTTTATCACATATTTTGATCTGAAACGAAAAAATGAAAAAAATTTAAACATTTTTTCTATGTTTGCGTTGGAAACTAAAAATAACTAAATAGTTTCCTTAGTTTATTATGAGTATAAAATTAAATATTGTAGAGAAAGCAGATTCTCTTTTTAGAACATTTGGAATAAGAAGTGTAACTGTTGATGATATTTGTAAAGCTTGTGGAATATCTAAAAAAACAATTTATAANCATTATTCTGATAAACATGCTCTAGCNAATAAATCTCTTGAATTCCATTATGATAAGCTTTTTAAAGAAATTAATTCTATCGTACAAAATTCATCAAATGCAATTGAAACATTTTTTAAAATTTCAATGCACTTTAGAGAAACCTTGAACGGTATTACTCCGTCTTTCGTACATGATTTAAAAAAGTTTCATCCTGATCTATATAAAATACATCAGAAAACAAAAGAGAAACTTTTTGTAAAATCACTGAAAAAAGTAATAATAAACGGTAAAAAAGAAGGACTAATTAGATCAGAAATTAATGATGATATAATACCTAAGTTAAGAATAGAAATGATAGAAGCAGGTTTTAATCAAGATGTTTTTCCTCAAAATAAATATGACTATTTAAATATTCAAATTATATCTTTTGATCTATTCTTAAGAGGAATTATTACCCCAAAAGGTCTTACAATTTATGAAAAAACTTTAAAAACATTAAAGCCATGAAATTAGTTATAAGTTCATTATTTGTTTTTATTTCATTTACATCCCTCTCACAGGAAAAAAAACTTTCATTGAATGATTGTATAGAATTAGCAATTGAAAATAATGAAAATTTAAAAAACTCTAAACTAGAGGAAAGAATATCCAAAGCTTTATCAAAAGAATATCTTTCTATTGGTTTTCCTCAAATAAATTTTGATGGAGGATTNCAGTACAATCATGATGTTCCTAAAAGTTTAATTGATATTAGTAGGTTTATGCCAGGGGTTCCTGAAGGAACAGAACAAGAAGTACAATTTGGTCAAACATATGACGGTAGAGTAGATCTATTTGTTAACCAAATGATATTCAATGGATCTTATTTTGTTGGTNTATCTGCAGCAAGAGAGCTTGTTAGATTATCAGAAAAACTTACAGAAAGAAATGAAATAGATATAAATGAATCAGTTCAGAAAGCATTTTTTACAGTCTTAAANACTAAATCTAGGATTGATTTAGTTGAAGCTAATCTTAATAGATTAAATACACTTTTGGGTCAGACTAAAGAATTATATANAAATGGATTTATTGAAAAATTAGATGTNGATAGAATTCAAGTNGCATATAATAANTTAAAAAGNGAGAAAATTAAAGCTGATAGGTTTTATAAGTTAAGTAAAGAAGTTCTAAATTTTCAAATAGGTTTACCTGTTGGAACAGATATTGAATTAACTGGAGAACTTACAGANGAAGTTATTAACAACTTTAATTATANTTTAGATGATTTTGATTATTCAAAAAGAATAGAATATTCAATCTTACAGACTGATAAAAATCTAAAATTTTATGATCTTAAAAATAATAGGTCANAGTATTTACCTCAGATATATGCAAATTATAACTATGGTTATAATACATCTTCCTCTAACTATGACCTCTTTTTTGACTCAAATAGATGGAAAAGTTTTGGAACNGTTGGTTTAAAAATTATTATTCCAATTTTTGATGGATTTTTGAAAAGAAGTAAAATAAATCAATCAAAGTATAAAATTGAACAGGTTGAAAATCAAATGATGTTCTTAGAAAGATCAATAAATCTTCAAATTAATCAGTCAATTTCTAATTATGAGAATACAAAAGAATCACTATTAATTTCTAAGCAAAATTTAGAATTAGCTCAAAATGTTTATTTGGCTACAGAAAAAAAGTATAAGGAAGGTGTAGGGTCAAATTTAGAAGTAATTGATTCAAACAATTCACTAAAAATTGCTCAAAATCAGTACTACAATTCATTATATGAATCTATAATAGCATCTATAGATATTAAAAAAACACTTGGAACTTTATTAATAAAATAACTATGAAAAAAATACTATTCTCTTTATTAATTTTCATGATTTCTTGTCAAAATAATGATCTAGAAAGCAAAAAAAAGAAGCTTGACAACCTAAAAAATTCACTTGTTGAGACATATTCTGAGATTGAAAAACTTGAAAAGGAAATTACTTTATTAGATTCTAATTTTATTNAAAAAAANTATGAGCTTATTACTGTAGCTAAGTTAAATAATAAGCCATTTGTACATGAGATTGAGTTNCGAGGTAATATTGAATCAAGAAAGAATGTAGTTATTGTTCCTGAGGTTTCTGGAAGATATTTAACTGTAAATGTTTCCGAAGGTCAATTTGTAAAAAAAGGAACTTTATTAGCAAGAGTAAATTCTGATATATTTGATAATAATNTGAAGGAAATTAAATCAAGCCTTGACTTACTAAAAACTATATTCGAAAGACAAGCTAATCTCTGGGAAAATAATATTGGTTCAGAAATAGATTATTTAAGGTCAAAGTCTAATTACGAATCAATTAAAAGTAGATATAATGCTACCAAGCTTCAAGCTTCTAAATTTGAAGTAAAAGCCCCTTTTGCAGGTGTCATAGATGAAGTAAATGTTAAAGTTGGAGAAATGGCTTCACCTTCTATTCCATCATTTAGAATACTTAATGAAAGTGAATATTATTTAAGTATAGATGTTTCAGAAAATTATCTTAATTCTTTCTCAATTGGCGATTCGGTTAATATTATTTACATTAATAATGAGAAGTATTCTTCTAAAATAATATCAATATCTAAAGTTGTAAACCCTGTTAATAGAACTTTTAATATTGGTATTGAGATTCCGTCAAGTATATTGGAGGAAATAAAACCTAATCAAATACTTAATGCATTATTGATTGATTATCAAAATGATAAATCAATTTCAGTTTCATCTAATATCATCTATAATGATGAAAGAGGAAGTTATGTATTTATTGTCTCTGATTTTGATGGGGAAATGATTGCAAGAAAAGTTCCTGTATTAACAGGAAAATCTTTTAAATATGAAACAGAAATTTTATCCGGATTAACAGGAGAAGAGTTGGTTATTGATAAGGGTTCTACTGAAGTAATGGATGGATCTTTTGTTAAAATAAAAAATTAATCAACATAAATGAAGAATAAAGCTCAAGATAAGGTTATTAAACAGTTTGGTCTATCAAATTTTTCTTTAAAAAATAGAATAACTGTAGTTCTTATTTTTATTTTATTAGTTGTTCTGGGTGTAGGAGCATATAATAATTTACCAAAAGAAAGTTATCCTGAGGTAGAACAATCAACTGTTTTTATAGGTACTCCTTACCCTGGTAATTCTCCAACTGATATTGAAAATCTAATTACTAGACCAATTGAAAAGGAAATTAATACCATATCAGAGATTAAAGAAATCAGATCTAATTCTATTCAGGGCTTTTCAACAATTGTTGCCGAATTTGTTTCTGGAACAGATATTGAATATGCTAAATCAAAAGTTAAAGATGCTGTTGATAAAGCTAAAATTAATTTACCAACAGATTTACCTAGAGAATCTGATGTATATGAGATTAGTTTTTCAGACTTTCCTGTTATGAGTGTTACTCTATCTGGTGAATACACAATTGAAAAACTTGAGGCATATGGAGAAATACTTAAAGATGAACTTGAAAAAATATCTGATGTTTCAAAAGTTGAAATTGCTGGTGTTGAAGAAAAGGAGATTGCTATTATGGTAAATCCTTTTGAATTAGAAGCGAGAAATTTATCTTTTTCTGATATTGAAAATGCTGTAAAGTTTGAAAATATATCTGTTTCTGGAGGTAATTTATTAGAAAATGATATGAGGAGATCAGTAAGATTAATTGGGGAATTCAAAGAAATAGATGATATAAAAAATATAATAATATCGAATAGAAATAATAAAGTAGTTTTTCTTAAAGATGTAGCAAATGTAACCTTTGGTTATAAAGAAATTGAAAGTTATACTAGACTATCAGGGAAGCCTGTAGTTTCAGTAGATGTTTCTAAAAGATCGGGGACTAATCTACTTCTTCTAAATGACAAGGTAAATAATGCAATTAAAGAAATAAAAAGTCTAATTCCTGAAGATGTTAACGTGATAATTGTAAATAATCAATCACAAAATACTAAAGAGCAGGTAAGTACTTTGGAGAATAGTATTTTTAGTGGAGTAATATTAGTTGTTCTTGTTTTGATGTTTTTTCTAGGTGTAAGGAATGCACTTTTTGTTGGCTTATCAATTCCTCTTTCAATGTGTATATCATTTATTATTCTTCAAATATTTGGAATAACTGTTAACATGATGATNTTATTTTCCTTGGTTATATCATTGGGACTTTTAGTTGATAATGGTATAGTTGTTACAGAAAATATTTATAGNTTTTTAGAAAAAGGTTATTCTAAAATTGAGTCAACTAAGCTTGGAATTGGAGAAATAGCTCTTCCAATTATTACATCAACTGCAACTACATTAGCCGTCTTTGTTCCTTTAGCTTTTTGGCCTGGGCTTACCGGTAAATTTATGAGTTATCTTCCNATCGGAATTATAGTAACTCTTCTTTCATCTCTATTTGTTGCTCTTGTTATAAATCCAGTAATGATTTCATACCTNATGAAAATTGAAGATAATAAAGGAAAAGATTTCAGAAAATATCTTCAAAATATAATTATTTTATCATTTATTGGGTTTGTATTTATATTATCAGAAATCTATTGGGTAGGAAATATTCTTATTTTTATTTCTTTATTTATTCTTTCAAATTATTATGTATTTGTACCTCTATCAAAAATTTTTAGAGAAAAGTATCTAAAAAGATTAGAAAATAGATACAGTAAATTTCTTTCTTATCTACTGTTAGGTAAAAAACCATATTTAGTATTACTATCAGCTATATTTTTACTTATTGGAACATATCAATTATTACAATTATATCCACCAAAAATTCTATTTTTCCCAGAAAATAGACCAAATTATATTAATGTATTTTTAGAATTACCAGTTGGCACTGATATTGAAGAGACAAATAATTTTACTAAAATTATTGAAAAAGAAGTAAATGAATCAATCTCTGAATATTCTAGTATAATTGAGAGTATAGTAACTTATGTTGGTCAAAGAACATTAAATGAAAATGATCCTTCCGCTTTAGGAATGAGAGATACACCAAATAGGGCAAGAATTAATATTAATTTCTTTGAATTTGAAAAAAGAAATGGAATNAATACAATAGATATATTAGAAAAATTAAGAAATGATATTGAAGAATACCCAGGTGTAAGTATAACATATGGAAAAGACAGAAAAGGTCCACCTGTTGGAGGTGAAATAAGTATTCAAGTTACTGGTCCAGATTTTCAAGAATTAATTTCTCAAGTTGAAAATATGAGAAAATATATTAATGAATCAAATATTCCAGGAATTGAAAAACTTGGCCTTGATCTATCTACACGTAAACCAGAGTTATTAATTGATTTTGATAGAGATAGATTAAGAAGATATGGATTATCTACTGGTATGTTAGCTAATGAGTTAAGAACTTCATTATTTGGTAAAGAAATTTCAAAATATAAAGTTGGTGAAGATGAATATAAAATTCAACTTAGGTTAGCAGATGAATTTAGATATGANATTAATACTCTATTAAATAAAAATATAACATTCAGAAACCAATCAAATGGAAGAACATATCAAGTTCCTATTAGTTCTTTTGCGTCTATGAAGATGTCTAATACTTTTAGCTCTGTTAAAAGAAAGGATTTGGATAAGGTTATTACAATTTCATCNAACGTAATATCAGGCTATAATCCAACTGAGGTTAATTCAAAGATTGATATGGCTTTGAAAAATTATCNATTACCAAATGGTTATTCATACAAATTTGGGGGTGAACAACAAGAACAAGAAGAAGAGATGGCGTTTCTCTCTAATGCATTTATGATAGCATTATTCTTAGTTTTTATAATTATTGTTGCTCAGTTTAACAAAATAATTACTCCATTAATAATTATGTCTTCAATAATATTGAGTACAATAGGAGTATTTCTAGGACTTCTAATTTTCAATATGGATTTTGTTGTTGTCATGACTATGATNGGAGTTATTTCTTTAATTGGNATTGTAGTTAATAATGCTATAGTGTTAATTGATTTTATTGAACTAAATAGAAAAAGAAAACTAATTGGTAAGAAAATAAAATTATCTACTGAAGAGATAATGGAATGTATTACAGAGGCAGGGAGAACAAGATTAAGGCCGGTTATTTTAACTGCTTTAACTACTATTTTAGGATTAATGCCGCTTGCAATAGGAATGAACTTTGATTTTGTAAGTTTCTTTAAATTTTATCAGGTTAATTTTTATTTAGGAGGAGACAATATGGTATTTTTTGGCCCTATAGCTTGGGCAATAATTTTCGGTTTATCATTCGCAACTTTTTTAACTTTATTAGTTATTCCNTCTATGTATTTNATTCAAGTGCGTTTAAATAGGTATCTAGGTTTATCATAATGGAAAGAATTGTTTTCTTATTTTTTTTCACTATAATATCAACTCTTCTTGATTTTTATTTTTATCAAATAATAAAGAAATATAGAACAATATCTTGGACAAAACCTCTATTTTATCTCTACTGGTCATTTACTCTAGTAACAGTGACAAATTTATTTATTTATGCTTTTAGTATTGATTTAGGATTTTATTTTAAAACAATAATTTTTATTATGATTATTGGTAATTTCATATCAAAATTAGTTGCCCTTCCATTTTTATTGGTTGATGATTTAAGAAGATTTTTTATTTATTTATTCAAGAAAAAAAATGTAAGTTCCTCTAATAAAATTTCAAGATCTAAATTTCTTAGTATATCGGCCTCTTTAGCTTATGGTTTACCAATAACGTCTCTCACGTATGGTATTCTTTCTAACAATGTGTATGATTATAGAGTCAAGAGAAGAAAAGTATCCTTTAAAAACTTACCTTCTGCTTTTGACGGTATAAAAATATGTCATATTTCAGATATTCATGTNGGTAGCCTAAAAAATAGGTTAGCTGTTAGAGGTGGTTTAGATATGATTTTAAATGAAAAACCAGATGCTATTTTTTTTACTGGTGATTTAGTTAATGATAAAGCAGAAGAATTAAAAGGGTGGGGGGACGATCTCTCAAAATTAAAAGCTCCACTAGGTGTTCATAGCGTACTTGGAAATCATGACTATGGAGAATATACATCATGGAAAAGTGAAAGTGAGAAAATTAAAAATTTTAATGATTTAATTAAAGGTCAAAAAGAATTTGGTTGGAATTTACTTAGNAATCAAAATGATTTTATAGAAGTTGANGGTCAAAAGTTNAATATTATAGGTGTTGAAAATTGGGCTTCATCAAGATTTCAACAATACGGTGACTTAAAAACAGCTTATGATAGATTAGATGAGGAAGGATTCAAACTCTTAATGACTCATAATCCTTCTCATTGGAATGCTCAGGTTACAAATAATTTTAAAGATATAGATTTAACTCTTTCTGGTCATACTCATGGTCTTCAGTATGGAATCGATATAGGAAAATTTAGAGTTAGTCCAGTTAGGTTAGCTTACAAACAATGGGCAGATTTATATTCTAATAATAATCAATTTATATATGTAAATAGGGGATTTGGATTTATGGGTTATCCAGGAAGAGTTGGAATTTTACCAGAAATTACAATTTTAGAATTAAATAAAGTCTAGGATTCCCATGTAGAAGACCTAACTTCTACATTTACATTACTATCAGGAGTAATCTTTAATGATTTATAGTTTGTATTATGCATAAGATTATGCTCTCTATGACTATGATCACAAATAGGAAGTGTTTTACTCAAACCACATGTGCAAAAACTGTATTTTATATTTTTTGATAACTTCATTTCTTTCTTTGTTTAATTGACCAAGTAAAATAAAATTCTGAAACAATAGTTCCATCATCTAGAGTCCCTGTAGTTTTAGCTTCAATTTCCATACCTTCTTTTGTTTTTAATGCTTTATCTACAGCATTAAATATTTTATCCCCATCATTACAAGTAAATGTTGTTGTGCCAGTTGCTTTTTTAAAGTATTGAGATCTCATCTTTGTAACTATATAAGCAAAAGATGGTTTTTGACCTTCTACTGCTAATGCAACCATTGATGCAGAAGATAATTCTGCTCCCATACACTGAACAGCAAAATATATTGACTTGAATGGATTTTTGTTTTGCCACCTATAAAAAAACTTAAAAGGCACTTTAGAAATAGCTTTTTTAGTATCTAAATGTTTTAGTTTCATTCCAGAAAACCAACCCATTGGGACATTAAATAAAAAAAATAATGAGAATGAAAATGGATTTAAAAAACTATTTCTAAGACGTTTTTGATATTTTGAGAGGTTTTTTTCCATTGCATTTAATTCTTTAAAAAATTTAATTCAATAAAGATTACTAAATTTAAATTATGATAAAAGAGTATTTAGAAAGAAAATGGTTATGGGTTGATAA
>NZVP01000042.1 GCA_002697405.1 Flammeovirgaceae bacterium | reverse complement strand
CCTAATAAATTTGGTGAAAATAAAAATTCGGAAATAGCAAAGGCAATGGATGAAGCCAGAGGAGGATATTTTAAAAATGTTCCTAATTCATANCCATCTAGTGCCTGGTATACTTATGATGATAAAACCTGTAACTACTCCTGTCAAATCACAGAATATACCTACTGGGCATTGACTTCTATACTAGGAGCACAAGAGTTTCCTGGGCGACTNGAAGAAATACAACATGAATGGAGGCTTAATACCAAAGAAAAGGTAAAGAATGGTGACCAGTTGGTTTATTCTTTATTAACTGACCCTCAGTTTAAATTACCTGTTAATATTCCTGATGGAAGGTATAGAGAATAAATAAATCTATAAGTCTATATTATAGTGAACTTTAAAATATTTTTGAAGAGTAATTACTAATGATTCAGCGTAATTCTTTCTTTGTAATGAATTTTCTCTTATTCCTGGATTAGGAAGCTCAAGTTGAATAGAGCTTATNGGGCTTCCGCTAATTGCTGAGCCATGAATCATAGTATTATATCCACCGCTATAATAGTGAGTCCCATTAGTGCTTGGATCGTTAACGCTTGGAACAGATTTATAACCAAGACTATCAAGTATAGATCCAAGGCTATTATTACCTCTCAAAACATCAATAAAATTTTCAGGAGATATGATTGAAAGAGTTTTGATACTACTTTTATTTTGGTAATTTTCATTATCTAATTCTATGTCCGATAATTGCAATTCATCTTTATCTAACAAATATCCTAACCATGTTCTCAGATCATAAAAACCATCTGGATTTGCCCCATGACCATGTATATCTAAAAATAAACCATAATTAAAATCCTGTTGAATCATTTTTTTAGATTCATTAATATAATAGTGAAATTCTTCCCATGCTCTTCTTGCATACCTATTACCTTGTGCACCCTCTATACTATCTCTGTTAGCATCAAATTTTGTTCTTTTTAAGTTATTAATTATCACATATGGTGTTTTGCCAAGTTTTGATAAAAACGCATTTTTGATTGCTAATGTAAGTTCCTTTGTATAGCTGTCTGTAACCATAGTACCGTATGTTCTGTCCGGAATTTCTAAAGGTATTAAGTCCCCACCATGAGGAGCCGCTATAATTAGTGGAAGTGATCCGGGATGAAATTCAATATATTTATTTCTACCATAATAAATATTGTTATAAGTATATGGTTTATCAAATCCCAAATCTTGAAATACTTCCTCTGTTATCTGATCATCACAACATTCCTCTGAATCAACATTACAAGAAATAAAAAGAAATAAAACGAAAAAATTTAATAATGATTTATTCATTAAAATAATTAGATAGTCTGAAAAATAAATTTTCTCTTATGTTAAGCCAGAAAAAATTGAAGTCTCCTGCATGAAAACTTTCTTTCTCAAAAATTTTAATCCAAGGTATATTTAATTCAACCAATTGAAGAGAGCCTTTACTTGATTGGGCTTTGATTTTATTATCATTTTTCAATTTCAAAGGACCAATTGGTCTATTTAATACTTGATATTTAAACATTTGAAAAAAGTTAGGCATTAATACACCTTTATGTAATTCTAGAGAACTAACATTTTTATCTGAAGAAAATGTAATTGGGTTATTGGCTACAACTTTATCATAAACTTCATTATCATAAGGATAATAATTATTTCCATGTGTATTCCAAGACATAAAACAATTTAATTGAAGAGGGTCTTCACATACAGGAAAATCTTTGAAATTACCTGAAACTGGCATACCAATTAAATAAGCTAATATGAGCTTATCTTTTAAGTTTTTATTTGGTAAAATAACTTCATCTATTAGTCTAGCTGCATGAAGGGTCCCTTGACTATGAGATGCAATTATTATTTGCTTCCCATTATTTTCTTGCTCAAGATAAGTTAAAAATGCCCTTTTAATATCATTATATGCTAAGTCAAAAGATTCTTTAGCATATGATCTAAGCTTATTATTTTCGTAGGAAAAATATTCTAACGACTTACTAGAATATATTAAATCCTTATAATAAGTAAAATTATTTTTCAGCTTAGGGTCAAGTGCTATCTCTGTCAATAATTCATTTGTATTATGATATACTAAACCATCATAAAAAAGCTGTCTATATAATGGCGTATAAACATTAGTAAGACCAGAGAAAACACTTGCTTGATTTTTTAATGCAAGAGCATCTACTCTATTCTGGTGGTCATTACTTTCTGGATTAGAATTCCAAAAATTTCCATTATACCCCCCATAATATACTGTAGGATATACATAAAACACATCAACTTTAGATTTAAAGTTTTGTAAGGAATCGATATAATTAGAAGGTAATGAAATTTCTTTTTTTGGAGAAGAAATCCAATTTTTCATATACTTATAATCCGGAGCTTTAGGGAAGCCAGTATTTGAGACTAAATATTTAGAAGAAGTACAACTAAACAGAAAAAGAGTTACAATTAAAAAATAATATATTCTCATAATTTTAATAAAATAATACTTATATATTTAATAACAATAATAAAACCCAATATTTAAATGATTAAGTTCAAAAGTACCTTATTTACATTAATTCTTACGATAATTTATTCTCAATCGTTCTCTCANGAGAGAGAAAATTATACTAGAAAACTATTTTTTCCTGATATAAAAAATTATAGGACACTTCTTACAGATTTTCATCAGCATACCGTTTTCTCCGATGGGTTGGTTTGGCCAACTATAAGGGTCGAAGAGGCAATAAAGGATGGACTAGATGCTATATCCTTGACTGAACACCTTGAATATCAACCATTCTCAAAAGATATTCCTAATCCAGATAGGAATAGAGTTTATAATGTTGCAAAATCCTTTGCCGATAATCAAAATAAATCATTGGAAAGAAAACTTATTGTAGTAAATGGTCAAGAAATAACAAGATCAATGCCACCTGGACACGTCAACGCTATATTTTTAAATGATGCAAATAAACTATTACACCCAAAAGACTCTTTAAATGCAATTTTAGAAGCAAATAAGCAAAATGCATTTGTATTTTGGAATCATCCAGCTTGGCCGGCACAAAGAAGTGACGGAATAGCAAAATTAGATGAGTTTCATAAGTATTTAATTAGAGAAAAATTACTTCACGGTATTGAAGTAGTCAATGAATTATATTATTCAGAGGAAGCTTTGGATATAGCTTTAAAAAATAATTTAACTATAATGGGGACATCCGATATTCATGGTTTAGTTGATTGGTTATTTAAAGTACCAGATGATGATGAAGTTTCTAATAAGTATTTTCCAGGACATAGACCTATTACCATTATTTTTTCTAAGGATAAAACTAAAGAAGCAATTAAAGAGGCATTATTTGAAGGTAGAACAGCGGTTTTTTATAATGAAATGCTAATTGGAAAAGAAGAAAATCTAAAACCTTTGGTTGAAAAATGCTTAGTAATAAATAATATTAAAGATTTAGAACTGGGATACTCTGAAGATGGTAAATCAACAATTAAAAAAGTTGAAATAAAGAATATATCTGATGCGCCCTTTATTTTAAAGAATTTAAACTCTTTTACGTTTGAAACACATGGTGATATAATTAGTATAATGCCAAATTCTATACATACTCTTTCAGTAAAGACTAAGGGAGAAGCCTTAAAAGAATTAAAATTTGAAGTACAAAATGGTATTATAGCACCAAAAAAATATTTAAAAATAAGTTTATCAACAATAAAATAATGGGATTAAATATTTCAAATGAGACAGATAATTTAGTTTCAGTAATATTAGGAATAGCTGATGAAATGGGTAAAAAACCAGATATAGATGAATGTATAGACCCAAAAACTAAATATCACATTATAAATAATACTTATCCTAAAGAGGAAGACTGCAAAAAAGAAATAGAAAAATTCAATGAAATATTATTTAAAAATGGTGTTGAGGTATTAAGGCCAAATAGCATTCCAGGGTTAGATCAAATTTTCACTAGAGATATTGCATTTGTAGTAGAAAATAAAATATTCATTCCTGAGATTATTGAATCTAGAAACAGGGAAAAAGACGGAATAAAATATTTTCTAGATAATTTAGATGGAAACGAAAAGGTAATCATACCAAAAGAAATTAAAATTGAGGGTGGAGACATTATTATACATAACGAATTTATATTTATAGGTTATTCAGTTAATACATCATTTAAAGTTTCTCGAACATCTTTGGAGTCAATAGAATTTATTCAAAAATACTTCCCAGATAAAAAAGTTATGGGCTTTGAGTTACATAAAAATGATAATGATCCATATGAAAGTATTCTGCATTTAGACTGTGCAATGCAACCCGTAGGGAAAAAACATATAATTATTCACGAAGAGGGGTTCAAAAATCATTCAGATCTAGATACATTAAAAAAAATATTTGGAGAAAATAATATGATTAAAATTGATAGGACAGAAATGTTCGAAGGATACTCAAATATATTTTCTATAAATAGTGAAATGGTTGTTTCAGATTCTACATTTATGAGACTAAATAAAAAATTAAAAGAAATTAATATAAAGGTTGAGGAGGTTTATTATAGAGAAATTTCTAAATTTGGGGGACTATTCCGTTGTTCTACTTTACCTATCAATAGAATTTAAAAATCAATCTAATTCTTTATATATTCGATATCTTTCATTAAAATTGTAGGATACAATAAAGGATACACCATTGAAAATTCAACTCTGGAAAAGAAAAAACTATACTAAAAATAAATATAATTTATATATAAGATATAGAGTTAATCAGAATAAAGCAAAAGTTGAAAGCTTAGGCTTATGGGAATGGATTCTACCAGGCAATAATATTGAAAAGGAGCATAACGAAGAAGTTAAAATTGCCTGTGAAGAGATATTAAGAAGAACAAAAGATGATGTAGAAAATGGCAGATCAAATATTAATTTAGAAGAAAGCAATAATCAATCATTTAAAAATGTGTTTTTTAAATTTTCAAATATAAAAAATACTAATGCCGTCTATAATTTTATTTTCTCACAAAATAAAAAAGTGGAATCAGCAAAAACCAATGATATCAATGAAAAGTTTTTGTTAGAAACAAAGGAATCAATCGAAAAAAACATACTACTCAATGAAATAACCGGGAGCACAGCAGTAAAATATTGGAATAACTTTAAAACTGTTTTAATTAATTTAAATAAAAATAAACTATGTGAATATCCCAGTATATCTGGCATAAAGTTCAAGCATAAAAGAAAAGAAAAGAAATACTTTACAAAAAACGAATTAGAAAGAATCAAAAAAATAAAATCTAAAAAATATCACGAGTTAATCAAGGCATTTTTATTTACTTGCGCAACAGGGTTTAAAATTGGAATACTAGAAAAGTTAAAATGGAAAGACATTATTGATTCAAAAAATTATAATTATGTTGAAATATCTAAGAAAGGACAAACATACATAGTCCCCATAGATAACCAAACAACTGAAATTCTTGGTAAGAGGAGAGATGATAAAAAGAACATCTTTGAAATAAATCAAACAAAATCAAGTAGATCAAAAATATTTAAACGCATATTGAAAGAGGCAAAAATTGATAAAGTAAAAAAATATAGTGATGGTGTAAATACTTTTGCAAAGAATATGTACCAAAAAACAAAAAATATATTTTTAATATCTTCAGCATTAGGTCATAATTCTATAAATAAAACAAAAGAGATGTACCCATATATGAATGAATTAGATTTCATTGGAAATTATTTTAAAATAGATATCAATAAAAAAGATAATAATGAAAATAAAAAAGAAAAAACACTATTTAAAAAAGGAAACTTATTAAGCTATAGAAAGGATACATTATAGGATACACTATCATAAATAGTGCTTTAATTATCTATATAACTATATATATTAAATAAATAAATAAAAATAAGAATGAATCAAAATACTTCAAGTATTATTATGATAAGACCAAAACACTTCGATTTCAATAAGGAAACCGCATCAAATAATTATTTTCAAAAAGAAGACAAATCAATTTCAAAAAACGAAATTAGAAATAAAGCAGTGAATGAATTTGAGTCTTTAACTACTCTTATTGAAAGTAGGGGGATAGAGGTTATAGTTTTTGATGATAGAGATGACGTTATAACTACTGATAGTGTATTTCCTAATAATTGGGTGTCATTTCATGAAAACGGAAATGTTTTTATCTACCCGATGTTTTCAAAAAATAGAAGAAAAGAAAAGAGGTTAGATATTTTAGAAGAATTAAATAAGAAAGGATACTTAATTAATAAAACAGTTGACTTATCTAAGTATGAAATAGAAAACCGGTTTCTAGAAGGCACAGGAAGCATGGTTTTGGATAGAGAAAACAAAATATGCTATGCAGCAATATCAGAAAGAACAGATATTGACATATTAAGTGAATTTTGCTCAAAAAATAAATACGAAAAAATTGCTTTTAGATCATATCAAACTGTTGGAAATAAAAGAAAAGAAATATACCATACTAATGTTATAATGTGTGTTGCTGATAAATACTCAATAGTATGTCTTGAGAGTATAGATGATATTAAAGAAAAGAAAAAAGTTATTAATAAACTTGAGGCTACAAATAAAAAAATAATTGAAATTACAGAAAGCCAATGTAATAACTTTGCTGGGAATATGCTTCAGCTTAAAAATAATAAAAATGAAAAGTTTTTAATAATGAGTAGGTCTGCATATGACTCTCTTTCTGAAGATCAGATTAGAACTATTAGAACATATAATGAAATTATTTATTCAGATATTAAAACTATTGAAAAACTAGGAGGCGGTAGTGCTAGATGCATGATAGCTGAAAATTTTTTAAGAAAAAAATAAAAATATTAAATTGTAAAAAACAAAAATTATGAAAGAACAAATATTAACTAAAAATGCACCAGAACCAATAGGGCCTTATAATCAAGCTATAAAATATGATAATATGCTTTTTGTATCAGGTCAAATCCCTCTTAATCCAGAAACTGGAAATTTAATAGAATCTGGAATCTCAGATGAAACGAATCAGGTAATGAAAAACATTAAAGCTGTCTTAAACGAAGCCGGAATGTCTTTTGACGACGTAGTTAAAACAACTATTTTCCTAAAAAGCATGGATGACTTTTCAATTGTAAACTCAGAATATGGGAAAAACTTTGAGAGCAGTACACCACCAGCTAGAGAAACAGTAGAAGTATCAAAGCTACCCCTTAATGTTAATGTTGAAATTTCTTGCATAGCAATTAAGAAATAAATGTCTAAAGTAAGATTAAGATTTGCGCCTAGTCCTACAGGACCTCTACATATTGGAGGTCTAAGAACTGCTTTATATAATTATTTAATAGCAAAAAGACTGGACGGAAGTTTTATATTAAGAATAGAAGACACAGACCAAAAAAGATTTAATAAAAATGCAGAAAAACATATTTTAGACTCTTTACTTTGGTGCAAAATATTACCTGACGAAAGCCCAATTAGCCCAGGAAAATTTGGGCCGTACAGACAATCTGAAAGAAAAGAGATTTATAAAAATTATGTTGATAAATTAATTGATCAGGGTAAAGCTTATTATGCATTTGATGATGTTGAAGAACTTAACCTATTGAGAAAAGCACATGAAAAAAAGGGAGAAACTTTTATTTATAATTGGGAAAACAGAAAAGACCTAAAAAACTCAATTTCACTTAGTGATAAGGAAACTAAAGTAAATTTAGATAATGAAAATTATGTTATTCGGTTTAATTCTTTTCAGGAAAAATCCGAAAATGAATTTATAGTTTTTCATGATGAAATTAGAGGTGAAATTAAGGTAGATCTTAAGTTATTAGATGATAAAATAATTTTTAAAAATGATGGCATGCCAACTTATCATTTAGCAAATGTGGTTGATGACCATTTAATGGAAATCTCTCATGTTGTAAGGGGAGAAGAATGGCTCCCTTCCCTGGCATTACATCACCTTCTATATGAAGCCTTTAACTGGGAAAAACCCATTTTTGCTCATTTACCTTTAATTCTAAAACCCACAGGAAAAGGGAAACTAAGTAAAAGAGATGGAGAAAAATTTGGAATCCCTGTTTATCCCATAGAGTGGCAAGAAAATAAAAACTTATCTTATCTCGGGTTCAGAGAAATAGGATTTGAAATTGATGCATTTGTAAATTTCATTTCCATGATAGGATGGAATCCAGGTACTGAAGATGAGATATTTTCATTAAAAGAATTAGTAAACAACTTTGATATTAAAAGAATAATTAAAAGTGGAGCAAAATATGATTATGAAAAGGCAAAGTGGTTTAACCTAGAACATTTAAAAAGAATTGAAACTGAAAGTTTAAAAGTTGAATTTAGCAATTTAATATTAGACAGAATTGATAATTTTTTAAATACAAATAAGATTAATAAACTGATAGAGTTAACTAAAGAAAGAATAAACTTTAAAAATGATTTAGTAGATGAGGCATGTCATATTCTTGATTATGATTCAAATAAGATGAAAGAAAATCTATCTAAAATAAATCTCAATGAAGACATAATTAAGTTAATTAATTTTTTTAAAAATACAGTTGGCAATGAAATTGAATTAAACAATCTGAAAGAAGACTACTTTAATGAAATGAAGAATCTTAATATTAAAGTTGGTGATGGAATGAAAAGTCTTAGACTATGTTTAACCTCTCAATTAAATGGAGCAGATTTATTTAAAATAATAGACATCCTAAATAAGAAGACAATAAATACTAGACTTGAAAATAGCTTAAAAATAATGTATGATAAGATTAGGAATAACTAAGGAATATAAAATACCTAACGATTTCAGAACTCCATTTACACCTGAACAAAGTAGAAGAATAAATAATTCACAAGACTTTAATATAGTTTGTGAAAAAAGTGAATTAAGATGTTACAATAACAAAGAATATTTAGAGAATAATATTCAGTTAGTTGATGATTTAAATGAATGTGATATAATTTTTGGAATTAAAGAAGTTCCTATTGAAAAGCTAATTAGCAGAAAAACATATTTTATGTTTTCTCATACAATTAAAGAACAAGAACAAAATAGAAACCTATTGAAAAAAATAATAGAAAAAAAAATAAGATTAATTGACTACGAATGCTTAACATACAAAAATCAAAGAATTATTGCTTTTGGAAAATATGCTGGAATTGCTGGAGCTTATAACACAATTATTGCATATGGAATTAAAAACAATCTTTTTAATTTAAAACGACTAAATCAATATAAGGACACAGAAGATCTTTATAATTTCACAAGTTCATTTAATATAAAGGCTCCGATTAAAATATTAATTATTGGTGATGGGAGAGTGGCTAGAGGTGCAGTAGAATTGCTTGAAGCTTTTAATATAAAAAGGGTATCGAACGATGACTATAAAGTTAAAAACTTTATTAGTCCTGTTTATTGTCAATTATCTGTAAAAGATTATGTTAGAAAAAAGGATCATAAAGATTTTAAGCAAGAAGAGTATTTTAATTTTCCTGAAGAGTTTGAATCTAATTATGATCAGTTCAGTAGTAAAACTGATATATTAATTAACGCTGCTTATTGGGATCCTAAATCACCAAAACTTTTTGAGGAGGATGATTTAAATAAAAGTTTTAGAGCTAAAATTATTGGTGATATAAGTTGTGATATCGACGGAGCTATTCCATGTACTAAAATAGCATCTACAATTGCTGAACCATTCTTTGATTATTGTATAAGTTCAAAAAAAATAGATAAACCTTTTTCAAAAGTTGAAAATATAACCATAATGTCCATTGATAATCTGCCTTCAGAACTTCCAAGAGATTCATCTAGATATTTCGGAGAGATTTTGATACAAAGAATATTACCTCTTTTTAAAAATGATGAAGATGGTATAATTGAAGGAGCTACTATTACAAAAGATGGAATATTAACAGAAAACTATAAATATTTAAAAAACTATATAAGTTAAATAGATACTGAATTTAAGAGCTTATAAAACTCATCTCTTTTATTATAAATATTAAAATCTCCACCATACATTTCTGTAACTGTTGAACTAGAGTGATCTTTAATTCCTCTAGATGAGATACAATGGTGTTTAGCTTCAACAACAACCATAACGCTATCTGTATCAAGAACATTTTTCAACTCATCATAAATTTGCTTGGTAAGCCTTTCTTGAACTTGAGGTCTATGTGAATAATATTGTACAATTCGATTAAGTTTAGACAGTCCTATAACCTTACCAGTAGAAATATAAGAAATATGTGCCTTGCCGCTAATTGGCAAAAAATGATGTTCACATGTTGAATTTAAGTTAATATTTTTCTCAATAAGCATTTTGTTGTAGTTATACTTATTATCAAAAAGTGATATTTTAGGTTTATTTTCTGGGTCTAACCCTCTAAATATTTCTTTAACATACATTTTAGCGACTCGATAAGGGGTCCCGCTTATACTATCATCGTTAAGATCAAGCCCTAATTCATCAATTATTTTGGCAAAATGCTTTTGAATATTTTTTATTTTTTCATCATTTGACTTTTGAAAAGCATCTTTTCTCAGTGGAGTTTTCAAAGAAAAAAACTCATGATTATCACCTATTAATTCAATTTTTTTTGTGTCCATAGTTATAATTTATAATTCATTTATACTTAAATGAAACAAAAAAGTTTCTTTAGAATTTTTTATTATCTCTTAAAGTAACCGTTCTGTTAAATATTTTATTAGAGTTTTTACTATCTAATTTAAAATAACCCTTCCTTTGAAATTGATAGAACTTATCAAATTCAGCATTTTTAATATTTGATTCAGCACAAGCTTTATCATATGATTTCAAGGAGTTTTTATTAATTAAATTTTTAAAATCTTCATTTTTATTTTCATCTGGATTTTCTATATCAAATAGCTTATCATATATTTTTACAGATATGCTCTCATAATTATTTTTATCAACCCAGTGAATTGTCCCTTTTACTTTCCTTAGACTTTCTGGCGTACCTGATCCACTTTTAGACTTAGGGTCATAACTACAATAAATTTTAATAATATTTCCATTTTCATCTTTCTCAACCCTTTCACCTTTAATAATATATGCATTTTTAAGCCTAACTTCCTTACCAAGAGTTAGCCTAAAAAACTTTCTATTAGCCTCCTCTTTAAAATCTTCTCTTTCTATATAAAGGTTTTTTGAAAAAGTTATTTCTCGATTTCCATAGCTATCATCTTCAGGATTATTTTCAGCAATTAAATTTTCGGTTTTATCTTGATTATAATTCTCAATAATTAATTCAATAGGATCTAGAACTACCATTAATCTATAAGATATTTTATTCAAAATTTCTCTTGTGCAAAAATCCAATAATGCAAAATCAATCACATTTTCTCTTTTTGATACTCCGACTTTTTCACAAAAAGAAATTATTGCAGATGCAGGGACACCTCTTCTTCTCAATCCGGATATTGTGGGCATTCTGGGATCGTCCCACCCTGACACTAAACCTGATTCAACCAATTCACTGAGTTTTCTTTTACTCATTATTGTATATGAAAGGTTAAGTCTAGCAAATTCTCTTTGTTTTGGAATTAATTTACTCTCATCATAAATATTTTCTAAAAACCAATCATATAACTCTCTGTGTACCTCAAATTCTAGTGTGCAAAAAGAATGAGAAATTTGCTCAATATAATCTGATTGACCATGAGCCCAATCATAAGTTGGATAGATGTTCCAATTATCATTAGTTCTATGATGATTAGTCTTTATTATTCTATATAGAACTGGGTCTCTCATATGCATATTTGGTGAGGACATATCAATTTTAGCTCTTAAAACACAATCGCCAGAATCAAAATGTCCTAATTTCATTTTTTCAAAAAGATCTAAATTCTCATTAATATCTCTATCTCTATGCGGACTATTTTGACCCGGTGAAGTAGGTATTCCTCTTTGTTCAGAAATTGTTTTCTGATCCTGAGAATCAACATAAGCTTTTTTGTTCTTAATTAGACTAATTGCCCAATCATATAGCTGATCAAAATAGTCAGAGGCGTAGCATTCTGAATCCCAATTAAATCCAAGCCAATTAATATCTTCTTTAATTGCATTAATAAATTCTATACTTTCTTTTTCAGGATTAGTATCATCAAATCTTAAATTTACAGGNGAAGAAAATGTTTTTCCAAAACCAAAATTTAAACAAATTGACTTAGCATGACCTATATGTAAAAATCCATTTGGTTCAGGNGGAAANCTGAATCTGAGTTTACTCTTATCAAGCCCATTATTTAAATCATCTTTAATAATTTGCTCTAAAAAATTTTCGTTTGAATTTATTGAATCAGAATTATTCATTGAAATTCTTATAAAGTAGAGTCATCTTTTACAACTTTATCTGCAAGATCACTTTTAAATTTTTTTAATTTTTCTGATAAGTTAGGATTTGAAATAGCTAAGATCTGAGCTGCTAAAATTCCTGCATTTTTTGCTCCATCTAGCGCAACAGTAGCAACTGGCACTCCACCTGGCATCTGCAAAATTGATAAAACTGAATCCCAACCATCGATTGAATTTCTAGATTTGATTGGCACACCAATTACAGGTAGATGTGAGTTTGACGCTACCATTCCTGGAAGATGTGCGGCTCCACCTGCTCCTGCTATAATTACTCCAATATTTTTCTTATGAGCATTTTTACTGTATTCCATCATTTTATTAGGGGTTCTATGAGCAGATACAATATTTAATTCATAATCAACTCCTAATTCTTTTAACACCTTTGCAGCCTCCTCCATTACAGGATAATCCGATTTGCTTCCCATTATAATTCCAACTTTAGACATAACTATTTTGTTTTCACTTTGATTGTTTCTTTTAAAAATTTAGCTTTTTTATAAGCATCTTCAAATTTATCACAAATAATTGTTACGTGCCCCATTTTTCTATTAGGTCTTGTCTCCTCTTTACCATAAATATGTAAGTTAGCCGACTCAATTTTAAATACAGAATCAAGATTTTCGTAATAAACTTTTCCTTTATAATTCTCTTCACCTACCAAATTCAACATAATTGCATAGCCAGAATGTTTTGTATCACCAAGAGTTAAATTAAATATTGCTCTNAGATGCTGTTGAAATTGAGAACTCTTACAAGCTTCAATTGAATAATGACCACTATTATGAGGCCTTGGTGCTACTTCATTTACCAAAACTTCATCATTAAGNATAAACATTTCAACGGCNAAAACACCAACACAATCTAATGATTTTNCNAGCTTTAATGCTAANTCTTTAGCTTTTTGGTTTTGATTTTCAGAAATATTTGCNGGACTAATAACAAATTCAACTTGATTAGACTTTTTATTAAATTCCATTTCAACAGTTTCAAAACATTTAACTTCTCCATCAGAATTTCTTGCAACTATCACACTTAATTCTTTTTCAAAAGGGACTAATTCTTCAATGATCATTTCTGAATCTGGTAGTTTNNAAACATCATCATATGATTTTAAAACTTTAACTCCAAAACCATCATAACCAAATTTTGTTTTTTTCCATATACACGGAAAAGTAATCTCATTTTTGTCTATAGATAATTTTAATTTATCTAATGAAGGAAAGAATTTAAAATTTGATGTAGGTATATTATTTTTTTGAAAAAAAGACTTTTGNAGATTTTTATCTTGAATNATTTTAAGAGTTTTTGATTTTGGATAAACCTTTTTCCCTTCTTTTTCTAATGCCTCTAAAGCATCAACATTTATATGCTCAATTTCAAAAGTTATAATATCACAATTCTTACCAAAATTGAATACAGTATCGAAATCATTAAAATCACCACAAACAAACTTATCAGATAAATTTTTACACGGAGATTTATCACTAGGATCTAGAACAGAAGTAGTTATGCTCATCTTATTACACTCTGAAAGAAGCATCTTTCCAAGCTGACCACCCCCAATAATACCTAATCTTTTATTTAACTTTTCAGTTTTCATGTGCAAAAATACATTAATTTCTATTTAATAATAGAATTAATTAAGACGGTAAAATAATTTAAGTTATTTTTTTAAATGATCCTTTATTTCATCTAGGGCTATCTTTCCTTCATAAAAAGCTCTTCCAAAAATAGCATTATGAACTCCAATCTCTTTTAACTTTATCAAGTCCTTAATACTCCTTATGCCTCCTCCAGTTGTTAGGTTAATATTTGGAAACTTTTTTAAAATCTTTTTATACAAAGCAAAAGGAGGTCCATCCATGGTACCATCTTTAGATATATCTGTTACTTTTATATTTTTCAAACCCTTTTTATGGAAATATTTTATGTGATCTATAGGATCAATTTTAGTTTGATATTTCCAGCCATTAATTCTTAAGCTTTTATTTAGAATATCAACTGCTAAAACTATTTTCTTATACCCCCAAGTTGTTAAACAATTTAGAAATAAATCTTTATCGTAAACCGGCATACTTCCAAGAGTAACTTTTTTTGCACCATGAATAAATGCATTACTTACTTGCTCACTATTTCTCATTCCTCCTGAATAATTAATCTTAATTTTAGTGAACTGACTCATCATTTCTAATAAATTAAAATTGTTTTTTTCATGCATCTTAGCTGAACCTAAATCAACAACATATACTTCTTTAATACCAACTTTTTCAAATTGAGTTAATAAATCAATAGGACTTTCAGGATATACTTTTAGTGTTCTAAAATCTCCTGATTTAATATTTACAGTTTTATTATCTTTTATGTATATAGAAGAGATAAGGTTCATACCCCATTATTAATCAAAAAAAAAATCTAAAGCAAGTAATTAATCTAAAATAAGTAATTTGAAGCCATGACCATGGATAGTTTTAATCTCAATATTAGGATCAGATTTTAAGTATTTTCTTAGTTTAGCAATATAAACATCCATACTTCTTGCATTGTAGTATGAATCATCTCCCCATATTTTAATCAGAGCTGCATTTCTTTCAACTTTATTATTTATGTTTAGACAAAATAATTTTAAAAGTTCATTCTCCTTAGTTGTTAGGCTAAACTTTTTTTTATCCTTATCAATTAATAAATTTTGGTTATGGATATATGTATATGAACCAAGATTAAATTCATCCGATAATTCCTTCATATCTTTTTCCGGAACTCTTTTAAGTATAGCTTCTATTCTTACTAATAGCTCTTCTATACTAAAAGGTTTAGTTAAATAGTCATCAGCGCCAAGTTTAAAAGCTTTAATAATATTATCTTTCTGAGACTTTGCAGTTAAAAATATAATTGGAATGTCTTGATCAACTTTTCTTATATCCTTTGCTAAAGAAAAACCATCTTTTTTTGGCATCATCACGTCTAATAGTAGTAAGTCCCAAGTATTATTTAAAAACTTTTCTAGGCCTTCCTCACCATCTATTGCAAGGCTAATATCAAAGTTTTTTGCATCTAGATATTCAAAAAGAATTTTTCCAAGATTTGGATCATCTTCTACTATTAATATTTTTATTTTACTCATTATTTATTATTAAATATAATTATAAATTTAGTTCCTTTATTAGGTTTACTTTCAACTGAAATTGAAGCTTTATGTTTTAAAAGAATATTTCTAACGTATGATAAACCTAACCCAAAACCTTTTACATTATGTATATTTCCTTGGGGTTCCCTATAAAATTTATCAAAAATTTTATCAAGATTACTTTTCCTAATACCAATTCCCTTATCTGAAACAGAAATTTTAATGTTATCTTTTTTATTTTCAGATGTAATCTCAATAACCGGCACATCTAAAGAGTACTTATTTGCATTCTCAATTAAATTATTAAATACATTTAATAAATGATCATAATTTCCATATACTTTTGAATTTTTTGCCTCTAGACTTTGTTTTATTTTTCCATCTCTTTTTTCGACCTTAAATCTATTTATATCTACTGAATCATTTATTATTTTATGAATGTCTAATTCATCAAAATTTATATCATAATCTTTTTTCTCAGTTTTAGCAATATTTAAAACTTTTTCAACTTGACCGCCAAGTCTTTTATTTTCATCATTTATTATTTTAATATAATTATCCTTTGAATTCTTATTGGTAATTTCTTTATCTAATAAAGCTTCGCAAGCTAGAGATATAGTTGAAATCGGGGTCTTTAATTCATGAGTCATATTATCTATAAATTCATTTTTAATTTCAGATAACTTCTTTAACTCAAATACTTTTAAAATAACGTAGTAGAAACAGAGCGTAATGACAACTAAAAAAATTATAGAAAAGACCATATTAAAGAAATTATTATCCTGAATATATTGACGTTGATTGGGAAAAAATAAATAAAGATCCAAGTTTGAATCCATCAAGTCATTTTGGAAAAGGTTTATTTTAAACTCTGATTTTAATATATCAGGGTTTTCAGCACTTTTTAGCTCTATTCTCTTTTCTTCATTATTATATATCAAAAACTCATAATCAAGATCTAAATTCATTTGAGATAAGTTTACTTGGATCATTTTATTCAAAAAATTAATATCAAAATCTGAAGTGATTGTTCTATCGTTTGTTAAAAGCTTGTTTAAAATGATTTGTATCATTTCTGATCTATCTAAAATCTTGTTGATTTGACTTTGAATAGCAGTATCTAATGTTAGATCATCCATGTCCTCAATTTGAATAGATGCATTAATATTTGAATTAATATCTGAATCATCTCTATCCCCTGACTCAATATCAAACTGAAAAGAATTTTTTGAAGAGATAAATTTANTNGAGTCAANAGTTTCCTTATTAAAAGTNGATTCTATTAATTCNACNCCTCCTCTATCATTACTNCTTCTTATTTTTAATGTAGCTTCTAAATTATCCTTTGTCAAATTAATTATTTCTTTTTCCTCTAATCTCTCGTTGATCATATACAAAACATGCTGCACGTCTTGCTTAAATCTATCTTCATTTAATCTATTTAGGTCTGAGATCCAGTTGAACTGAACAAATAGAATTGATACTAGTGAGGTCACTAATAATATAATAATTAGAGTAAAGTTCTTTTTGTTCATGAAACAAATTTACTTAAACTAATCTATTGAGTGATTTTAGTAAGCTTTTTTAATTATTTTTAACATATGGGTGATTAGCTCAGTTGGTTCAGAGCACTGCCTTGACAGGGCAGGGGTCACTGGTTCGAATCCAGTATCACCCACTAATCAATATTTAGGATTTACAATTACTGCGTTTGCATTAGTTTCTTTCTTCATTTTTTCTAATTCTGATATTAATCTTTCCTTTTCCT
>NZVP01000041.1 GCA_002697405.1 Flammeovirgaceae bacterium | reverse complement strand
TTTCTACCAAAATTTATTCTATCTTTTTTTGATGCAAATTTAAAAATTATTCAATTTGCTTATGCCAATAATTACCTTTATTTCTGACTTTGGTGATACAGACCATTATGTTGCATCAGTCAAGGGTTCAGTACTTAAGTATAATACTAATAATAAAATAGTGGACATAAGCCATGGAGTGAATAAATATGATCTTTCTCATGCTGCTTATATTTTTAAAAATGTTTATAAAGAATTCCCTCAAGGTTCGGTTCACATAATTGGAGTAAATAATACTGATGATAATAATGACATTATTTTATTTCAACTGAATAATCAATATGTTATCACTTTTGATTCAGGAATTATTAGTCTTATTGATCCTAATGAAAATATTAGTGTCACAGTCATAGAAGGTGATAAGCACCTTTCTTTTCCNGAAAAATTGATGGGGGAAGTAGCATCAAAAATTGCTTCTGGAATTAATTATACNACACTTGGAAAACCTACTAAAGAATTTAAAAAGTTTTCTGAAATTGAACTGAAGATAACAAATAATCAAATAGTTGGTCACTCGGTTAGAATTGATCATTATGGAAATATTATTACAAATATTAAAAAAACTGATTTTTATAGAGTTTTATCAAAAAACTCAGGAAGTTTTGAAATTAATCTAGGTATNGATAAAATTAATAAAATATCAGATTCATATAGCGATGTTGAAATAGCAGATTTATTTGCTTTATTTAATTATAATGAAAATCTTGAAATTGGAATGAATAGAGGAAATGCTGCTAATTTACTTGGCATTAAAAATCATACACAAATTTCGATAAAATTTTTATAGTAATTAATGTATTTTTGCCACCACTTGCCAAAGTGGCGGAACTGGTAGACGCGCACGATTCAAAATCGTGTTCCTTCGGGAGTGTGGGTTCGATTCCCACCTTTGGTACATATTCAAAATGGAAAAAACAATTATTGTAGGTTTAGTTAATAGAAACCAAAATCAGAAGAAATGTCAAGAGTATCTTGATGAGTTAGAATTTTTATCTTATACAGCAGGAGGAACTGTCGTAAAAAGNTTTATTCAAAGAATTGAAAATCCAAATCCAGCCACTTTAATTGGAAAAGGAAAAATGGATGAAATTAGCACATTTGTAAANGGAATGGATATTCAAACAATAATATTTGATGATGAATTATCCCCTGCTCAAGAAAAAAATATTAGTAAGATTTTAAAAATTAAAGTATTGGATAGGACAAATCTAATTCTAGATATTTTTGCCCAGAGGGCAAAGACCAGTTATGCAAGAACTCAAGTCGAACTAGCTCAATGTCAATATTTATTACCAAGGCTTAGAGGTATGTGGACTCACCTTGAAAGACAAAAGGGTGGAATTGGAATGAGAGGACCAGGAGAAACTGAAATTGAAACTGATAGAAGAATTGTTAGAGATAAAATTGCTTTACTAAAGTCTAAGATCAAGACTATTGATAAGCAGATGTCTGTCCAAAGAGGAAATAGAGGAAAGTTAATAAGGACAGCCCTTGTTGGTTATACTAATGTAGGGAAATCAACACTTATGAATTCAATTAGTAAATCAAGTGTTTTTGCAGAAGATAAACTTTTTGCTACACTAGATACAACAACNAGAAAAGTTGTCATAGGGAATCTCCCATTTTTACTAGGAGATACTGTTGGTTTTATAAGAAAACTACCTACTCAGTTAATCGAATCATTTAAAAGCACACTTGATGAGGTTAGGGAAGCTGATTTATTAATTCATGTAGTTGACATATCTCATCCTAGTTTTCAGGAACACATGNACTCAGTAAATAAAATTTTACAGGAAATTGATGGAGATAATAAACCAACTATTGTTGTTTTTAATAAGATTGATAATTACAAAAGAGAAGATTTTGATGAAACTGATTTAGTTAATGAGTATTCTGAAAAGAACTTTACATTGGAGGAGTGGGAAGAAACTTGGATCTCTAAACTTGGAGAAAATGTAATTTTTATGTCAGCAACTAAAAAAACTAATATAGATGAGTTTAAAAAAACTGTATATAGGGAGGTAAGAAAGATACATATAAAAAGGTACCCTTATAACAATTTTCTTTATCCTGATATTGATAAATTTGATATAATATGAATAAAAAAATAAAAAATTCTATAAAATCAGGAATTGGAAGTTATATACTTCTAATATTAATTAACTATATAATTTATCTATTATCTGGGTGGAGTATAATGGATGAGATGATTCCAGGACCTAATAAAGATTTTTTTGCAGTTTCTATNTTTCTATTTCTTGTCCTTTTCGTNACAGATTATTTTTTTTATAAAGGGAAATATTAAAAATAATTGGTTCGCCTTTAATGCTCAACTGTAAGTTTTTATAAAAAAACATATATTTGATTTTTAAATAAACCACATTATGAAAAATTCAAATTTGCTTTTTACTCTTATTCTCTCATTTATAATATTCGAACTCCCTGCTCAAAAAAAAGGACAAAAATTAATTCAAACACCATTATTTGATAATATTCCTGTAAGAAATATAGGCCCTGCAAAAGTGTCAGGGAGAATAACAAAAGTTATAAAAGATTATTCTAATACAAGTACTTGGTATGTAACGACCGCATCTGGAAATGTTTGGAAAACTGAGAACTCAGGAACTACATGGATTCCAATATTTGAACACTATGGAAGTTATTCCATAGGTACTATTACAATGGATCCAAGAAATCCAAAAATTTTATGGTTAGGAACAGGGGAGAATAATAGTCAAAGATCAGTTGGTTTTGGAGATGGTATATACAAATCGGTTGATGCTGGAAATACATGGGTTCATATGGGTTTAAAGACATCAGAACACATTGCTAAAATAATAATTGATCCAGAAAACTCAGATAATATTTATGTAGCAGCTCAAGGACCTCTATGGAGATCTGGTGGTCAAAGAGGACTATATAATACAAAAGATGGAGGTAAGACGTGGCAGAGAATACTACATGTAACAGATGATACAGGAATCTCTGATGTGGTAATGGACCATAGTGATAATGATATCATGTATGCAAGTACGTATCAAAGAAGGAGGCATTTTGGAATTTTAGTTGCGGGTGGACCTGAAGGTGGAATTTTTAAATCTATAGATAGAGGTAGAACNTGGAAAAAATTAAAAAATGGATTACCTGGTGGNGACATCGGAAGAATTGGTTTAGCAATCTCTCCACAAAAATCTAATGTTGTNTATGCATTAATAACAGCAAAAGAAAAAACTAAAGGTTTTTACAGATCAGATGATTATGGTGAGACATGGAAGAAGATGAGNGATTATCAAGTAGTAGATTCACAGTACTATGTAGAAATTTTTCCTGATCCTCATCAGTTTGATAAAGTATATTCTGTTGACATGAGATCATATGTAACTGAAGATGGAGGAAAAACATTTGAACGAATTCCAGAAAATAAGAAACATGTAGATAGTCATGACGTCCTTTTTGATCCTAGTGATCCTGACTACATCATGATTAGCTGCGACGGAGGAATTTATGAGAGTTTTGATAGGATGAAAACGTGGAGATTTATTGATAATTTACCGATTATTCAGCTTTATAGAGTTGGTATTGATAATCAAAAGCCATTTTATAATGTTTATGGAGGCACTCAAGATAACGATAGTTTTGGGGGGCCATCTAGAACAAAAAATAGGTCAGGTATAAGAAATAGTGATTGGTTTGTAACTACTGGTGGAGATGGATTTCAGGTTCGAGTTGATCCAACTGATCCAAATATCCTTTATACGATGTCACAGTATGCAGGTATAATGAGATATGATAAATCAAATGGGGAGAAAATTGGTATTCAGCCTCAACCTGCTGAAGGGGAGGCGGCTTTAAGATGGAATTGGGATGCTCCTCTTGTTATAAGTCCTCACAATTCTGATAGGTTATATTTTGCTGCTAATTTCTTATTTCAGAGTGATGATAATGGTGACTCATGGAAAAAAATTAGTCCAGATCTAACTAGAAATGAAGATAGAAATAAGATGAAAGTGATGGGTAAGGTTTGGAGTGTAGACGCAATTTTTAAAAATGTTTTTACATCCCCATTAGGAACAATTGTTGCATTGGATGAGTCAAGGTTACAGCAGGGTTTACTAGTAGTAGGAACAGATGATGGGCTTGTTAGAATAAGTAGAGATAATGGAAATACTTGGGAGAAACATCAGAACTTTCCTGGAGTTCCACAAAAAGCTTATGTTACAGATGTAATCACTTCAAAACATGATTTAAATACAATATATGTCTCTTTTAATTATCATAAATATGGCGATTTTAAACCGTATCTGGTGGTAACAAAAGATGGAGGTAAGACATGGAAATCAATATCTTCTAATATTCCAGAAAATAATTTTGTGTGGACAGTAGTTGAAGACCATGTAAACCCTAATGTTCTTTTTGTAGGAACCGAATTTGGAATGTATTTTTCAATGGACGCAGGATCTTCTTGGAGGAAGTTTAAAAAAGTACCTACGATTCCTATAAGAGATCTCGAAATTCATGAAGGAGAAGATGATTTAGTGGCTGCATCTTTTGGTAGAGGATTTTATATTGTAGATGATTTTTCTCCTATAAGAGAATATACCAGCGGAATAGATGGAAAGCCTGCTCATCTTTTCTCAGTGAAATCAACTTATCAGTATATAGTGGCGGCACCTGAAAAAACTGCTACCGGTCATAACTTTTTTACATCTCCTAATCCTCCATATGGAGTAAAATTATCATATTATTTAGGAAATAGTATCCTCTCAAAGTTTGAAGAAAGACAAAATGAAGAATCTAATAAATTTAATAGGGGAGAAACTATTGATTACCCATCTGCCAAAAAATTAGAAGATGAAGCTAAAGAGAAAACACCTAAAATTTATTTAACTATATCAGATAGTAAAGGTAAAGTACTTAGAAGAATTAGTTCAAATAAAAATCAAGGATACCATGAAAAGTACTGGGACCTAAGAACTTATTCTCAAAGAAATATTGATGATGAAAATAACTATTCAGGACCACTTGTTCCTCCAGGAAAATATAGTGTACATATTGAGAAATTTGAGAATGATAAATTAGAAAGGTTAACAGATTCTTATTTTTTCGATATTATCCAAATTGGAAGTAAATCAAGTCAAGAAGATAGAGATAATCTTTTTAGTTTTCAGTTAAATTTTGATGAGTTAGTTACTCTTGTAAATGAGCTTGTAGATGAAATTGATCAGGCAATAGAAGAGATTGATGGTAAAATAAATAAATCTCTTAACTCATCTTCTAATTCTAATCTTGAAAATCTAAATAAAAAGAAAGGAGATATTATGGATCTTAAGATGATACTTACAGGTACAAGGAGTTTAAATTATGCTGANGTNTTCTCAGGATCTCCACCATCTGTACAAAGAAGANTGGGTAATATGAGTTGGGAGTTATATAATACTACNTCTAAACCAACAAAAACTCATGAGATGACCTATAAAATATCTAAGGCAAAATATGATGAAGTTCTTAAAAGCTTCAGAGAAATAATGAATTAAAGTATTTTCTTTATAGTTTTTGAAATGATTTTTTCCATTTTTAAATAACCTTTTTTATTTGGGTGAACTCCGTCATACCCATTAAAGTCATCTCTCCAGTATGTATAATCATCTCTAAGTCCGTTTCTTTTATCTTTCATAGAGGTATGATAATCAACATATGTAGCATTTCCAGATTTACAGAAATCTCTTATATTTTTNTTTANAGAAATNATATCGTCACTTGGATAAATTCCAGGATTCCAAAGAAATTCATANGCTGGTAAGATAGAAGAAAGTACTACTTTGATGTTATTATCATTTGCAATTTTTACCATAGATTTAATATTTTCAAATATCTGTTCTAATGTTATGGGTCCATTATTTTCAGCTAAATCATTGATTCCTGCTAATATTATAACACAATCTGCCTTTTCATCAACAATATCTTTTTTGAAGCGAACTAGCATCTGATCAGTAGTTTGACCTGATATGCCTTTATTTAAATATCCATTATCTGAAAAGAAGTCTGTGTAATCGCTCCAAACTTGTGTTATAGAGTTTCCAAAAAAAATCACTTTTTTTTCATTNGCTATATTTACCTGATAATCTATATTTGATGCTTTCATATCTAATGTTGTAATTATAAAAAATAGGTAATATATATAAGTTGGTTTTTTCATGAAGTACAATCTATTATTTTTACATTAATTCTAATNTNAAATTATAAAAGTGCAGCACCATAAACTCCTGCACTATCTCCAAGTTTAGGTTTTAATAGTGGAGTCTTAAAGGTAGGGTTAAAGACATATTTTTTTAGTTCTTTGTAACCTTCAGTATATAATTCATCGATATTACTTAGACCACCACCTAGTACTATTACCTCTGGATCAATGATATTAACAACATTACTTAATCCTTTTCCGAAGTATTTAATCAACCTCTCTAATGTCTTTTTNGCATCGCTATCGCTATTTTTTATAGCATATATCTCTTCAAATTTTAATTTTTTTCCTGAAATTTTATTATAATAAATTTGAAGAGCTCTTCCTGATATCACTGTTTCAACACAACCTCTTTTTCCACAATAGCATTTATCTCCATTGTCAGTAACAATAGTATGTCCCCATTCTCCNCCAATACCTTGACTGCCATATAAAGTTTTTCCATCAATTATTACTCCACCACCNACNCCTGTGCCAATAATAATTCCAAATACATTTTTAGCATTTGGATACTGATCTTTAACTGAACCAAGTAGTGTCTCGGCAAGAGCGAAGCAATTTGCATCATTTTGAATTAGAATAGTTTTACCTAAAGTTTTAGATAAATCTTTTTGAATTGGCATTCCATTTAGACACTGCGAGTTGGAATTTTTGAGTAAACCTGTTTCTGGATCAATTGTTCCTGGAGTACCAATTCCTAACTTATTAAACTTATGATTTATTCTATTTTCAATAGAATCTACTAAAGACTTTATATTACTAATTACTTGAGAATACCCTTTTTCTTCTTCAGTATCAACTCTATGTCTGATAACCTCTTCTGGATTTTCTTTTGATTTAAGAACAATTCCCTCAATTTTAGTCCCACCTAAGTCTATGCCTAATAACATATAGAATTATTTTATATTTACCTAGTAAAAATATCAAACTATGGATAAGAAAAAAATATTTAACTGGTCTATAACAGTTGCTCTTGCTGGTTTTCTTTTTGGTTTTGATACTGTAGTTATAAGTGGCGCAAACCTTCCAATTAAAGAATTGTGGAATACATCTCCTATTTTTCATGGAGTTTTTATAATGTCTATGGCATTATGGGGCACAGTTTTAGGATCTNTCTTTGGGTCTNTACCATGTGATAAAATAGGAAGAAAAAACACTCTTATTTGGATTGGNATTTTATTTTTTGTTTCAGCACTAGGCTCTGCAATTGCATGGGATCCTTACTCATTTTCATTTTTTAGATTTATTGGAGGTGTAGGTGTAGGCGCTTCTACTGTTGCTTCTCCAACGTATATTTCAGAAATATCCAATAAAGAGAGTAGAGGAAAATTAGTTGCACTTTATCAGTTTAATATTGTATTTGGAATACTTATAGCTTATTTCTCAAATTATCTTTTACAAGGTTTCGGAGGAGACATTGATTGGAGGTATATGTTAGGTATTGAGGCTATACCTGCTATTTTTTATATACTTTTTGTTATAAAAGTTCCAAATAGTCCAAGATGGTTGATATTATTTAAAGGTGATGAGAAAAAAGCTAAAGAAATTTTAAGACAGATATATCCAGATTCTGAAATATCTAAGAGAATTAAGCAAATTAAAAATTCAGTAGAAAATNAGACTAGTTCTATTTTTTCAGGTTTATTTAATTTCCAGATATCTCTTGCATTCCTTATTGCATTTTTTAATCAGCTTTCTGGAATTAATTTTGTATTGTATTATGCTCCTGAAATTTTACAAAGTGCTGGACTTGCAGCTAGTGATTCTCTAATGAGTTCGGTCTCAATAGGTTTTGTTAATCTTATATTTACAATGTTTGGTTTAAGACTTATTGATAAATATGGTAGGAGATATTTAATGAAAATAGGTTCTATAGGCTATATAATATCATTAATTAGTATTGGAGTTTGCTTTATTTACTCTTTAAACTCTTATGTCCTTTTAACATTTATCTTAATATTTATTGCTTCTCATGCCATTGGACAGGGAACAGTTATTTGGGTATTTATTTCCGAGATTTTCCCAAATAGTGTTAGGGCTAAAGGCCAGTCATTAGGAACAGCAACCCATTGGATNTTTGCTGCTCTAATTACTGCATTAACTCCATATGTTATTAATATTCTTGGAAATAANCCTGGATTGATTTTTTATTTTTTTGGGTTTATGATGATTCTACAGCTAGTATTTGTATTAAGAATGATGCCTGAAACTAAAGGTATTTCTTTAGAGGAAATGAAGTTTAATTCGTAGTTTGTTTTTTCTTACCAAAAAGCTTTCTAAATAACATCATAATAGGATCATAAAATCTATCTACAACTCTTTCTTTTAATGGTATTATAGCATCATCAGTGATCTGAATTTCTTCAGGACATACCTCTGTACAACATCTTGTAATATTACACATTCCAGATCCATGAACATCTTTTACATCTTCAATCCTATCAGCTTTATCCATAGGGTGCATCTCTAAACTAGCTAGTCTAGTCATATATCTTGGCCCAGCAAATTTATCTTTCCCTTCATTATCTCTAATTACATGACACATATTTTGACATAAGTAACACTCAATGCATTTTCTAAAGTGTTGAACTCTATCAACATCTTTCTGAGTCATCACAAAATCTTTTTCAGTATCTTTTTTTGAAGGTGAGAATGGCTTTATTTTTTGGTTTTGCTCATAATTCCACGATACATCAGTTACAATATCTTTAATTACTGGGAAAGATTTTAATGGAGTTATTACTACAGTTTTATCTTCTTCTAGTTCATTCATTCTTGTCATACAAGCAAGTCTAGGTTTACCATTTATTTCTACGCTACAAGATCCACACTTTCCTGCTTTACAGTTCCATCTACATGCTAAATCATTAGCTTGGTCAGCCTGAATTCTGTGAATTACATCTAATACAACCATTCCCTCAGAAACATTGCACTTATAGCTAACTAATTCTCCTCTCTCATCATCACCTCTATAAATTTTAAAGTCTCTTTCTTTCATAATCTTATTTTTTATGATCTAATTTAACTTCTTTTTCAAGATCTTCAATGCTTGAGTTAGCAATTNTTTTAAGCTCTTTATCTGGNTTAGATCTTTTTACTTTNACAGTTTCCATTTCTCCATCTTTTCCTTTTTTATTTATGATNTTATACTCTAACCACTCTTTTCNNTCTGATGGAAAATCTTCTCTTGTNTGNGCTCCTCTACTTTCTTCTCTTAAAAGAGCAGATTTNGCAACAGCTTCNGAAGANATTAACANNTTTCTNAGNGCAAGAGCTTCATGCCANCCTGGATTAAANTGACTTGTTCCAGCNGCTTTAACATCTTTAAATTGAGATTTCAAATCNTCAATTTTAGAAATTCCATCTGAAATTTCATCTTTAGTTCTTATAATACCNACATTNTACTGCATGTTCTTTTGTAAGTCTTCATGNATNAGGTAAGGNTTATTTCCNTNTTCTCTATTAAGTATTGAAGTAGCNNTTTTAATAATTCTTTTTATATCNTCATCATNNGATTTAGGAATNGATTTGAGTTTTCTAGAGTATTTTGCTGCTTCAACTCCNGANATATTACCAAAAACTAAAAGATCAGATAGTGAATTNCCTCCAAGTCTATTTGCACCATGCATTCCACCTGCTGCTTCTCCACAGGCAAATAATCCATCAACATTAGTCATTGATGTTTCAGCATCAACCTTTATTCCACCCATGAAGTAATGACATGTTGGACCTACTTCCATAGGTTCTTTAGTTATATCCAGTTCAGCAAGAACTTTAAACTGATGATACATTGATGGTAATTTTCTTTTAATGTCTTCTGCTGATCTTTGAGTAGCTATATCAAGGTACGCACCTCCGTGTACAGAACCTCTGCCTGCTTTTACTTCAGTATTAATTGCTCTTGCAACTACATCTCTTGTTAATAATTCAGGTGGCCTTCTTGCACTTTTGTCACCTTGAAGCCATCTTGCAGCTTCTTCCTCTGAATCTGCAGTTTCATTAGCAAATTTTTCAGGGATGTAGTCAAACATAAATCTTTTACCTTCACTGTTTTTAAGTATTCCTCCTTCACCTCTAACACCTTCCGTTACTAAAATTCCTTTTACTGATGGAGGCCAAACCATTCCAGTAGGATGGAACTGATTAAATTCCATATCAATAAGTTCTGCACCAGCTTCATATGCCATACCATAACCATCGCCTGTATATTCCCAACTATTTGAGGTTACTTCCCATGACTTCCCTGCACCCCCAGTAGCAAAAATTAAAGTTTTTGTTTCAAATACTATAAATTCACCAGTTTCTCTGTACATACAAACAATTCCTGATACTTTACCTGATTTATCTTTTAAAATATCAAGTGCTGTACATTCCATTTGAATATCTATTCCTTGGTGAATTCCATGATCCTGAAGAGTTCTTATCATTTCTAGACCAGTTCTATCACCTACATGAGCTAATCTGGGATATCTATGTCCACCAAAATTTCTTTGATTAATAAGACCATCTTTTGTTCT
>NZVP01000040.1 GCA_002697405.1 Flammeovirgaceae bacterium | reverse complement strand
CTTATCCCAGTCTCCTATCCCATGGTCATAAGCATCTGAAAGGTCTATTTTGTTATCTGAAAATTTAATTAATGGATGTGGGTAATCCATAACTGACTTTCTGTTTCTAGCACTTGAAATAAAATTATGAGAAAGGCCAATGGTATGGCCTACTTCATGAGCTGAAAGTTGTCTTAGCCTTTTTATTGACATTTCTTCCATAAGGTCCTTGCTATTATTATTTGAGTATGGTCTTAACAAACCTTCTGCGATAAGATAATCTTGCCTCACTCTTAATGAACCNAGAGAAACATGCCCNTTTATTATTTCNCCAGTTCTAGGNTCAACCACAGAAGACCCATAGGACCACCCTCTTGTTGATCTATGNACCCATTGAATAACATTGTATCTAACATCCAACATATCTGCACCTTCTGGTAAAACTTTTATCTGAAATGCATTTTTAAAACCTGCTGCTTCAAAAGCTTCGTTCCACCAAGAAGCACCTTCTATTAGTGCCGATTTTACTGGCTCAGGAACACCTCTNTCTAGATAATATACNATTGGCTCAACAGCTTCACTAAGNTCNTNATTTGGNTACTTTTTTGATAAGCCTGTGTCTTCTAATATACTTTACATGNAAATCGTTTTNTATNGGGCTTGCATAATCGTAAAAAGTCATTGCNCCATAGCCTGCCCTAGGATCAAATATTCTGGGCTGGTATCCATCNTCTGGTANCTGGATAAAAGAATGTCTAGTTCNAACAGAAAAACTTTCAGCATCTGGAGATACTGATCTTAACCAACCTCCAGTTGCAACACCCCTAAAAGTTAAAAATGCTTCCAGCTCTGAATTAAGAGGAAAGTTTTTTGATTTTANATTATCAAATGAAGATGAGTTTTTATCAATCTTAAATGAGCCTTGTTTTCTTTGTATTAACCTTTGAGATATTCTGTGAGAATCTCGTACAACAAAGTCTGAGATATCAATCAGGTATTTGTTTTTATCTGATGCTATTACTGTAAACCCCCACAAAGTAGACTTAGCAAAAGCATCTTCAACTGACTTAACTTCCTCCTGATTATTTGAAACTGCTCGATACTTATAATTAGGTTGAACCATCAAAATTTTTGGTCCCATTTTAATAAATTTTATTATCCTAGTCCCCCCGATTTGACCCCTATCTAAACCTATATCATTAGAACCTACCCCCGCTGAAAGGTAATTAACGTATATCATTTCTTGATTAAGGTTTTTAACCTCTAGATAAACCCTACCTTTATTATTGTCCCAATAATAATTTAGAAACCCTTCCTTTTTTTCAAAATTTTGAGTAAAAGATTTAATAGTTGTAGGTTGTGATTGAAGGGAATGATTAATTGCCATCAAAAATATAAAAGCTATTATTGGTAATGTTGTCTTTCTCATAATTGTAATTTATTCATTAAATATAATTTCATCTTTTTGATTAGGGTTTTTGAGCCTAATTGTTGAGAGCTTATTCATCATCTCAAAATATATTAAATTTTCTTGTTCATCAAAAGATGAAAATAAAGATCTGTCTGTTATTATTATATTTTTAATTTTCTTAATTTTTAAAACCTCATAATAACAATTTATAGTTCCGTTAATATATTCATGCCCTAGATAATTTATGTCATATAATTTGTCATTAACTTCAAAAGAAACATTCTCTTTTAAATAGGCCTCAATGTAATTATCCACTAACTCTGTTTTACTATTTAAAATATCAAACTTGTCAAGGTTATTTTTCTTTTTAAGAGCTATTTCAAAATCATCAAAAAATATTTTTTTCTGAACTTCAATGGCCTTTCTTTCGGAATCATATTCCATATAAGAAATGCTCACATAAAATTCATGCAAAAACAAAAATGNAATNAAGNATAGTATGTTGATCATAAATATTTTAATAAATTTAACAACAAATTTTTACTGAAAGAATATGGAAGAGTTTAAGACTTGGTTTTTTGTTGGTTTTGACCACATTTTNAATGNTCAGGCNCTAGATCATATATTNTTTGTTCTTGCGCTTGTTGTTGTATATAAACCAAATATGATAAAACAAATTGTTATATTAATTACAGCCTTTACAATNGGCCATTCAATAACACTGATAATATCTGCATTAGATTTAATAACNTATGACCAAAAAATCATAGAGTTTGCAATACCATTAACCATAGTATTAACTTCTTTAAATAATATTATCAATAGAAAAAAAGAAATAAAAAAAGCTGTAACATCTAATTATATTATCGCATTAGTTTTTGGATTGATACATGGTCTAGGTTTTGCTAATTACTTAAAGGCAATACTTTTTGAAGGGAGTATTGTTTTNGAGTTATTTTCATTTAATGTTGGGATAGAGGCAGCACAATTAATTATTGTTTTTGTGTTCTTATTTTGTGGTTATTTAGGCTCTAATTATTTGTTTAAAAAAAGAGAAAACTGGGTGTTATTTGTGTCTTCTGCAATTTTTGGTATAAGTTTGATGTTAACGTTAAATGCAAAATTCTGGTAAAATGAAAAGATTATTATTTTTATTATTNATAGTTATTAACCACACTTCTTTCTCACAGGGATCTTATGGAGAATGGGAACAAAAATTTGAGCAACTTGGAACAATGCTNCCAACNCCNAATGCATATAGAACTGCTTCGGGTGCTCCTGGTATTGACTACTGGCAACAAAGAGCTGACTANAAAATTGATGTTACTATAGATGATGAAAATCAAATGCTATATGGGGAGGAGGTTATTACATATTTTAATAACTCTCCGGATGTGTTAAGATATTTATGGGTACAGCTTGATCAAAACGTNAGAGCAAACGATTCTAACACCCCTCTTGTTTCACCGTCCAAAATGTCTAATTCTTATAGTGGAAAAGGATTACAAAGACTAACAAATTCATATACTAATGCTAAAGGAGAAAAATATAATGGTGGTTATAAGATTTCTTATGTAAAAGACTTAGAGAATAAAGATCTAAACTATTCTGTGGTAAGCACAATGATGAGAATTGATTTGGACAAACCAATGTCAACCGGTGATTCTTATACATTCAAAATCAAATGGTCTTTTGAAATAAATGACAGAATGAAGATCGGNGGTAGAGGTGGTTATGAATATTTCCCAAAAGACAAAAACTACAGCTATACAATTGCTCAGTGGTTTCCAAGAATGGCTGTTTATGACGATAAAGAAGGATGGCAAAACAAACAGTTCTTGGGAAGAGGTGAATTTGCTCTTGCTTTTGGAGACTATGAGTTAAACATAACGGTTCCAGCTGATTTTATTGTTGCAGCAACAGGAGATCTTCAAAACCCAAAACAAGTTCTTACAAAAAAAGAGCTCGAAAGATATGAAAGAGCAAAAATAACATTTGACAAACCTGTCATAATTACAACTCAAGAAGAAGCAATTAAAAAAGAAAATAACCCTGTTAAAAACAAAACTAAAACGTGGAGATATAAGGCGGAAATGGTTAGAGATGTAGCTTTTGCGGCATCAAGGAAATTTATATGGGACGCAATGGCTGTACAACTTGATAACTATACACCTCTTGCAATGTCATATTATTCTAAAGAAGGGAACCCTTTATGGGAAGAAGAATCTACTAAAGCGGTTGCCAATACTTTGAAAACCTACTCTAAACATACCATAGAATATCCNTATCCTGTTGCCATTTCAGTACATGCCGCTTCAATCGGTATGGAGTACCCTATGATTTGTTTTAACTTTGGGAGACCNAACGATGATGGAACATACTCTGATGCAACCAAATGGGGGATGATTAGTGTTATTATTCATGAGGTTGGTCACTTTTTTATTCCAATGATAATTAACTCTGATGAGAGGCAGTGGACNTGGATGGATGANGGACTCAATACATTTGTGCAATCTTTAACTCAAAGAGAATATTATAGCGATGGACCATTGAGGAGAGGAACAGCAGAAAGCATCGTTAATTATATGAGAATGCCAAAAGATATGTTAAGGCCAATTATGACAAACTCCGAGCAAATAGCAGGTAGAGAATTTGGGGCGAACGCTTATGCTAAACCTGCCTCTGCATTGAGTGTACTAAGAGAAACAATTATGGGTCCTGAACTGTTTGATTATGCGTTTAAAGAATATTCTAGAAGGTGGGCATTTAAACACCCAGATCCTGCAGATTTCTTTAGAACTATGGAAGATGCTAGTGCTATAGATTTAGATTGGTTTTGGAGAGGTTGGTTTTATACAACAGATAATGTAGATGTTTCTGTTGAAAATGTTAAATGGTATAAAATGAAGAATATGGACGAGCCTTTTGAAAATAGAGCAAGTGTGAAAGAAAAGGATATCAAAGGAAATAAAAATGTAGCTTCTGATGATCCAAAATATTCGCTTCCGTTTAAGCCAACAGAATTTAATTTCTCGAATACAAATCAAAGAGAATACAGAGAATTTAGAAATCAGGTTAACGACAATGCTATTAAACTTGAAAACTCAGATAAAAACTTTTATGAATTAACATTTGAAAATAAAGGGGGGTTGGTTACACCTTTAATTATTGAGTGGACTTTTGAAGATGGCTCTAAGGAAGTAGAAAAGATTCCTGCTGAAATATGGAGGTTTAATGAAAAAGTAGTTAGTAAAGTTTTTGTAAAAGATAAGGTCGTAAAAAATATTATACTAGACCCTTACAAGGAAACAGCAGATGTTAACACTAAGGATAATAATTATCCGAGAGTAGAAGTAAAGAGTGATTTTGATAGATTTAATAATTAAAAAGGAAGTTTTTTAACATCAACATTTCCACCTGTTAAAATAATTGCAACGTTTTTGTTTTTAAAAATTTCTTTTTCTTTTAAAAGAGCAGCGAGAGGCACAGAGCATGAGGGTTCACAGACTATCTTTAGCCTTTCCCATATTAAACGCATTGCTGAAATAATCTCTTTTTCGGATACTGTTATTATTTTATTAGCGCCACTTAAAATGATATTAAAAGTTCTTTCAGATAGAGATGTTTTTAAACCATCAGCAATTGTATTTGGGTTTACTACCGGAATTAATTTTTTCTTTAAAAAGGATTCGTGAGCATCAGAAGCGTTAAGGGGTTCTGCTAATATTACTTCTGTGTTTGGAGAAAAGATCTTACTAGACAAAATGGTTCCTGATGCTAATCCGCCTCCCCCTACAGGACACATCATGAAATCAAAGCCCTGTGTTTCTTCGAAAACCTCTTTTGCACATGAGGCTTGACCACAAATAACGTTTTCGTTATCAAACGGATGAATAAAATTTGCTCCTGTGTTATTAATTATTTCATCGCATGTATCTATCCTAGATTTTTCATTATTATCACATAAATAAACTTTGGCTCCATAACCCTTAACAGCCTTAACTTTAATTTTTGGAGCGCCTTTCGGCATTACAATGTGAGCNTTGGCNTTAACAATTTTAGATGATAACGCTACAGCCTGTGCATGATTGCCTGAAGAGTGAGTTACAAAACCTTTTTCTCTTTCGGTTTCTGAAAAAGATAAGACCGCATTTATTGCACCTCGCATTTTAAAGGCCCCGATTTTTTGAAAGTTTTCACATTTAAAATAAATGTTTGAGCCTGAAATTTTATTTATAGCTGAGGAACTTAGTAATGGAGTATTGTGTATATAATCTTTAATTCTATCGTGAGCAGATATAATTTTGGAACTATAATTGTCTAAATCTAATGTGCTTCTAACCATGTTTTGCCTATTCCTATTTCTACAGTTAAAGGAACATCAATTTTAATGACATTCTCCATAATTTTTTTTATGTTTTTTTCCATTTCATCTTTTTCAGATTTAANAACATCAAAAACTAATTCATCATGAACCTGCATTATCATTTTTGATTTAANTTGTTCTCTTTCCATCCAATCTGAAATTTTAATCATAGCTAATTTAATTATATCNGCAGCGCTTCCTTGAATTGGTGAGTTAATTGCATTTCTTTCNGCAAAACCNCTCAGTGTAAAGTTTCTTGAATCAATGTCTCTTAAGTATCTCCTTCTTCCTAANATAGTTTCCACATATTTTTTGTCTTTTGCTTTTTTGATAGAATTATCCATGTATTCTTTAACTAATTTAAACTCAGTAAAATAAGAGTCTATTATCTCTTTTGCTTCTGACCTTGGAATATCTAGATTTTGAGATAATCCAAAGGGAGAAATACCATAAATGATTCCAAAATTGACTTCTTTTGCTCTTCTCCTCATATCACTNGAGACATCATTTAAAGGAACATTAAAAACTTTTGAGGCTGTAATAGAATGAATATCTTTTTCGTTTTGAAAAGCACTTATCATCTCTGGGTCACCACTAAANGCTGCAATGATTCTGAGCTCAATTTGTGAGTAATCTGCCGCCAAAATAAAATCACCATCATTTCTTGAAATAAAAGCAGAGCGTGTCTCTCGCCCTAAATCTGTTCTAATTGGAATGTTTTGAAGGTTTGGTTTGTTTGAACTAAGCCTTCCTGTGGCGGTTACAGCTTGTGCATAGTCTGTATGAATAAGCCCATCAGATGGAGACACCATTTCTGGTAATGCACTTATATATGTAGATAAAAGTTTTTTGTATTCTCGAAATTCTAAGATTAGATCAACAATTTTATTTTTTTTTGATAGCTTCAAAAGAATTTCTTCGCCTGTTGAGTATTGACCTGATTTAGTTTTTTTTGGGTTCTCTTCAATTTTTAATTTATCAAACAAGATTACACCCAATTGTTTTGGAGATGCTATGTTAAAACTTTCACCAGCAATTCCAAATATTTTATTCTCTGTTTCGGTTATATAACTGCTGAGTTTTTTTGCCATTTCAGAAAGAAACGGGACATCAATTTTAACACCATTGTTCTCAATGTCAGACAANACATGCATTAAGGGCAGCTCCACATCATAAAAAAGGTTAGATAGTTTTAGCTTTTTTAATTCTTTCTCAAGTATGTTTTTTAGAGTAAANGATATATCCGCGTCCTCACAGGCATAATAGTAAACCTCTTGAGGTTCAAGGTCCGTCATTTTTTTTTGGTTGACACCAGGCTTTCCAATTAATTCTTCAATAGGGATACACTTATGGTTTAAATAATTTTCAGATAACACATCTAATTTATGACTAGACTCTGGGTTAATTAAATAATGAGCCAACATTGTATCAAAAACATTTTTTGATATGTTTATTCCAAANTTTCTNAATATCTGAATGTCATATTTAAGATTNTGTCCTATTATTTTAANTTNTGGNTTTTCTAAAAACAATTTNATTTTATTAAGTATANTTTCNGTNTTNTCTAGTGTTGGTATNTAGTAACCTTCGTTNTCTTTAAAACTTAATGCAATNCCTGCTAATTCAGCTTNTTGAATATTCAAACTAGANGTTTCNGTATCAACNCATAGTTCTTTAACNGATNTTAGTTTTGTTAAAAAAGCGTCTAGCTTNTTTTCNGTTATTAGGCTGTATTTTACNTCTTTCTTTTTTTTAGGATTTATCATCGTTAAAAAAACTAAGTTGNCCTTCTTCCTCTTCTTCCAACAAAATACCAGAAGAAANCATNCTGTTTTTTATNGTTCTAAATTCCATNTCATCTAAAAGAGAATTAAGNTCTTTANTATTAGCTTTTTTTATTTTTAAATCATTTAGGTTGATACTCAAAGGNACATCTNTTTTAATAATTGCAAGCTCTTTTGACATTAANGCTGATTGAGTNTTCTCTTGAATTTTCACACCAACTGAACCTTTGATTTTATNTTTATTTTCAATTATTCCTTCTATATCNCCNTATTCTTTTAAAAGCTTTTGAGCTGTTTTNGGTCCCACNCCNGGNANNCCTGGAATGTTATCAACACTNTCNCCTTGAAGCCCTAAAAAATCTATTACCTGATCNACCCTTTCAATTTGAAATTTTTTTAATACCTCATCAACNCCTAAAATNTCTACTCCCCTACCCATAAATGCNGGTTTATATAAAAACACATTTTCTTTTACAAGCTGTGCAAAATCTTTATCGGGGGTCATCATAAAAANCTTAGTGTTTTTTTCTTNTGANATCTNATAAGACAGNGTNCCTATTACATCATCTGCTTCNAANCCATCCTTCTCAACAATTTGAATATTTAANTTNTTTAGGAATTTTTTAATTATNGGAATTGCAACCTGAATATCTTCTGGTTGCCTNTCTCTNTTTGCTTTATATTCTGTAAAAATTTCAGATCTAAATGTTGGTGCTTTTGTATCAAAAGCAACNGCAAAATGAGTTGGTTTTTCTTTATTAATTAATTCTAANANTGTGTTCAAAAATCCATANACAGCNCTTGTGTTTANCCCTTTAGAATTAACTATNGGGTTTTTACTAAAAGCAAAATGAGCCCTATATATAAGAGCCATAGCNTCCAACAAAAAAACTTTATTTATACCCTCCAATTTTGATAAAAAATATAATCAATAAAAACTAATATGTATATTAGATTAAAAAATTTGAATGAAAAATAAAATTAAATTTTATTTGGCTCTAATTATCTGTTTAAGCTCTTCTTTTTTGATTATAAAAAACCAGTCCATCTCTATTGCAGACATTATGTCTGCTCTTAAAATTTCTGGTGTTTCTTTCTCTGAAGAAAAAACAAAAACAATGGTCTCATATGTTGAAAGAAACCAAAAAGCATACCAGGAAATGAGAGCGTTTTCTTTAGATAGAAACACACCTCCCGCTATGAAGTTTTCATTAATTAATAATCCTTCAAGAAAAAAAAGTTATTCTTTTGATTATCCTAAAACAGAACTACCAAAAAACAAATCAGATCTTGCGTTCTTAACTGTAGGAGAATTATCATATTTAATTAAAGAAAGAAAAATATCATCTTTAGATCTTACTAAGTCATATATTGAAAGAATTAAAAAATATGATAAACAATTAAACGCTTTTGTGACTCTAACCGAAAGCTTAGCCCTATCACAAGCGTTAAAAGCAGATAATGAAATTTCTCAAGGAATGTATCGTGGCCCACTTCATGGAATTCCTTATGGAATTAAAGATTTGGCAGCTTACCCTGATTATCCAACCACATGGGGAGCAATGCCTTTTAAGGATCAGATAATAGACGAGAAAGCGGTTGTTATTGAAAAACTTGAACACGCTGGTGCTGTTATGTTGGGTAAACTTTCTTCTGGCTCACTAGCCCGGGGGGATGTTTGGTTTAGAGGTAAAACAAAAAATCCATGGGACCNATCTCAAGGCTCTAGCGGCTCCTCTGCTGGTTCTGCTTCTGCGGTTTCAGCGGGCTTAGTAGCATTCGCTATCGGAACAGAAACCCTTGGATCAATTATATCTCCATCAACAAGGTGTGGTGTTACTGGATTAAGGCCAACATTTAGTTCGGTTCCAACCGATGGGTTCATGACCTTATCTTGGAGCATGGACAAGGTTGGTCCAATAGCAAGAAGCGCAAGAGATTGTGCTATTGTTTATAGTTATATAAAAGAGTTAGATGATCAACCACAACTAATTAATTTTGATAGTGGTTTTAAAAGTTTGAAAGTTGGGTTTCTAGAGGATCTATTTAAAAATGATACTTCAAGATTTGCATTAAATAATAATAAAATATTAAAAGATCTTCAATCACAATACAGTTTAAAAACACTAAGTCTTCCTAATAATTTTCCATATAGTGTTTTTGATATTATTTTAAGGTCTGAGGCTGGTGCTTTTTTTGATGATTTTTTATTAAATAATTTAGACTCATCCATGGTAGAGCAAGGAGAGAGGTCTAGAGCTAATTCATTGAGGCAGTCCCGTTTAATTCCTGCTGTTGAGTATATTCAAGCAAATAGACACAGAGAGGTTTTGGTTAATGAGATAAAATCATTGTTTAAAGATTTCGATATTATTTTATCTCCAAGTTTTGGAAAAAACCAATTGTTAATCACAAACCTAACAGGACACCCCGTCGTCTCTTTACCAAACGGTCTTGATGAAAAAGGAAGGCCAACTAGTATTTCAATAATTGGTAATTACGGAGATGAAGATAAAATTTTATATTTTGCAGAAATAATTCAAAACCGAATTAATTTTAATAAGAAAAAACCCCCATTNTTTAATTAATATGAAGTGTCAAAAACAAAAATTTATTTTAACAGGAAAGAAAACTTATCTTAACTGTGCTTACATGTCACCAATGTTAAAAAAGGTTGAAAAGGCTGGTATAAGAGGGATCCACCTCCAAAGAAAACCTGAAAAAATAATGCCTGAGCATTTTTTTAATAATATTAGGGAGATAAAGGGATCGTTTTCAAAACTGATAAATTGTAAAAATCCAGACAGGATAGCATATGTTCCCGCCGCATCATATGGTTTAGCAAATGTTACAAATAACATTGAGCTAAAAAAAGGGGAAAATATAGTGGTGGTGGGAGATCAATTTCCTAGTAATGTTTATCCTTGGATGAATTTGACAAAAAAATATNAAGGTGATTTAAATTTTGTTTTAAAAGATAATACGTCAAATAATCCTGGCAGAAAATGGAATGAAGATATATTAAAAGCGATCAACAAAAAGACTAAAGTTGTTTCAATGGGTATTGTGCACTGGGCAGACGGAACAATATTTGATATGAAGAAGATCAGAAAGAAAACAAAAGATAATAATGCTCTGCTCATTATTGATGGGACTCAGTCTATTGGTTCAATGCCTTTTGATTTAGATGAGATACAACCTGATGCTTTAGTTTGTGCTGGTTATAAGTGGTTAATGGGGCCATACGGTTCGGGNTTAGCTTACTATGGAAAATATTTTGATCAAGGTAAGCCAATTGAAGAGAGTTGGATAAATAGAAAAGGTAGTGATGATTTTTCGAACCTTATTAATTATCAAGAAGAGTACGCTAAGTACGCAAAAAGATATAGTGTTGGGCAACAAAGTAATTTTATAAATGTTGAAATGTTAAATGAGGGAATTAAACAACTCAATACATGGGGAATAAATAATGTTTACGATTATATAAAAAGTATATCAACAAAATATTTTGATATGCTAGATAAATCAAAAGTTTGGTATGAGGAAGANGAATACAGGGGTGGTCATTTGTTTGGGTTAAGACCAAAAAAAAATTTAAAAAAAATCTTAAGAAAAATAAGGGAAAAAAATATATACATTTCATTAAGGGGAGATATAATAAGGGTTTCTCCTTCTGTATATAATACAGAAAGAGACATTTTAAAGTTATTTAAATGTATTTCGGAAAATGTATAAAANAGTATTNCTTTNTTTTTGCTTTTTGATATATAATCAAATTGCGTTATCACAATTCAANAAATCTGAATCAGCTCCTCCAAGTATCAGTTGGCACAAAAAAAAGAGTAAAAATTTCACAGTTTATTTTCCAAAAGAATTAGACTCCATCGCTAGTTATTCAATATCTTTTTTAGAAAACAACATTAACAATATTAAAATAAATCCAGCTGATAAAATTAGAAGAAGTAATATTATACTTCATAACCAAAATAGTATATCTAATGCTTTTGTGGCCTCAAGCCCAAGAAGAAGTGAGTTCTATGTAAATGCCAAACCAGAATCACCACACTTTCTTCATAATAACAATTGGATTGATTTATTATCTGCACACGAATACAGACACTTGGTTCAAAGGGAGATTGGACATAGAACTTTTTTTAACAGGGTTGTGTTTTATTTGTTTGGCGAGGGGCTTTCTTCTATGCTTACACGCTCTTCAGCTCCAAACTGGTATTGGGAAGGAGATGCTGTTTATGCTGAAACAGAAAAAAGTAATTATGGTAGAGGAAGAATACCTTATTTTGTTTTAACAACCCAAATGAATGTTTTATCAAATAATAAAATAAAATATGAAAGACAAACGCTGGGTAGTTTTAAATATAAGTTTCCTAATGAATATGAAACCGGATATTTAATAGTTAAACACATTAAAGAGTCTTTTGGTGAAGAGGTGTTTAATAGGGTTGTAGAGAAAGCACACAAGCAATCTTTTTTACCTATGCCTTTTTTTAGAGCTTTAAAAAAAGAGACTTCATTAACTTATAACAAACTCTATTTTAATGCTATAAAGTCCATTCCCCAAAAAAACATCTTGTCCACACTTAAGCCTATTAATATAAGAAAAAACAATGTTTTTTCAAGCTTTTTATATCCTACAGAAATTTCAAATAGTAAAATTATAGTCTTGAGAGAGGGCTATGGAAGTTATCAAGATTTTAGGTTAATTGATCAAGATGGAAGCGTCTCGTTGTTGTTTACTCCTGGTATTATAAATGACTTTGGGAGAATACCATACTCTAACAATTTGATTGCTTGGTTGGAGTTTGATAAAGACCCACGTTGGGATAAAAGAGTTTTTTCTCAATTAAAAATATTAGATGTTAATTCAAAAAAACTATTAAAATCCCCTCTTAAAGGTTTCTTTTCTTCTGCTGATATTTCTCCTGACGGAAAAAAGATTTTGGTTTCTAAAAACAACCTAGACGGGTCACAAGGGTTTGAAGAGTATGGTATTAATTCTATGGATAAAATTAGAGAAAGAAGGTTTGGAGAGGGAGTGATTTCGTCTCTTAAATACCATAATAATAACGAGCTTATAGGAATAAAAACCCTCGGGGGTTTAAAGACTGTTTTTTTATTTAACCTAAAAGAAAGTAAAATAAAAGAAATTTATAAAACAAATAATAATATAGGTTGGCCATCATTAGTTGGTGATGATTTGTTGTTTTCGGTAGATAAAAATGGGTTTGAAGAGATTTTGTTTGTAAACCTTAAAACAAAAGAAACAAGAATGGTAGCTGAAACTGACTTAGGTAATTATTATCCAAACATAAAAGGCAATAAAATTGTTTTTTCTTCGATGGGTCTCTCAGGTTTTGATGTTTACTCTTTCAACATTAACAAATTGGAAAAAACATCATTTAAAGAAAGGCGCTCTGAAAAAAAAGGTCCTGATATCAAGAGTCTTGTTAAGCATGAAACAAAAAAAACAAACTCATTGGGTAATTTTATAAACCCTGTTTCGTGGGGAATAAGTGATTATGGAATATCGTCTAAAGGTTTGGACTTTATTACTCTTGGGTTAGAGTCAAGAAACCTTTTTGGAACACTGATGTTTAATGGGGGATATAAAATTGATGTTAGGGATAAGAAAAACAAAAAATATTTTGGGTTAAGTTATCAAGGTTTGTTTCCAATTATAGATTTTTCAATCTCCTCGTCTGAGGATTTTTTTAATCAGAATATTATTTTAAACAACAACCAAGGAGAGCGAGATACAATTTATAACGCTGATATAAATTTTAAAATTAGAGAGTTAAATTCTGCGGTTAGTGTTCCTTTATCTTTTACAAAAGGAAAATACTTTACCTCTGTTTTAGGGTCGTTTGGTTACTCGCATGAAAAGTTTAAAGATTTTTACACCACAGCTTTAACGAGCCCTTCAGGAAAATTTCCTTTAACGGCTTCTCGAGATACAAGAGCTTACTTGACTGGGTTATTTCTTGTTTCTAGAAAACACAAAAAATCCAGGAGACAAGTTTATAATTCCTTCGAACAAACACTACTCTTTGAGGTAAAAAACACCACAATAAACAGTGATTATAAAGGGAGATATTTTCGCTCAGATGCATATTTAGCTTTTCCTGGAATTACAAACCTACACTCAACAAGGTTCAAGTTTAGAGCGGAGTCGCAAGATGATGAAGATTACTTATTTAGAAATAATATAAACTTTATTTCCGGGTATGATAATAACTATCGTTTTACTAACTTTTTTGGCTGGGGTTTCGAATATGAGCTGCCTTTATTTTATCCTGATTTTTCAATAGGTCCTATAGCTTATATCCAAAGAGTAAGGGGTACAGGTTTTATTAACGGGGGTACAATTGAGGGAAATTTAAATAACGGAGGAACAACTTTTACAGAAAGCCCAAAGAGCGCGGGGGTTGGAATAACCTTAGATTTAAATCTATTTAGGCAGACGTTTATGTTTGATTTGGGGGTAAAATATTCTTATGTATTTGGGATTAGTGATTTTGAAAAAGGACCAAGCATAGAGATTACTTTAGGAAGTATTACTTTCTAAAGTTTTATTATTAACAATTAAGTTTTATTTTCGAAAAAAAAACTATGTTTCCTACAAACCCTGCTGTTACCGATGGTGTTGAATTATTTGNTTGGATTGTTGTAATNCTAATAAGTTTTGTTGGTGCTGTTTCTGTTGTTGATTTTAGAAACGTTAAAAAGAAAGGTTAAAAATCTGAATCTTTCTGGTGATCACTAACTTTACTATTGGGTACAAAAATTGAACACAGTATTGCTGAAACAAACAAAACAATAATTAAGATTAACATTTCCATATTTTTCCTTTTTGTGCAAATATACCTAGGAGCAACTAAAAGTTTAGCTGTTATTTAAATAAAAATAATTACTTTTTTTGATTAAACTTGTTTATGAAAAACCCATTCCATCTTGCTTTTCCTATAAATGATATTGAGGAAACAAAAAGTTTTTATAAAAAACACTTTAATTGTGAAATAGGTAGAGAAGATAAGAAGTGGGTTGATTTTGATTTTTATGGACACCAACTTTCTGCGCACTTAAGGCCTGAGGAGTTAAAAAACACAAAGAAAAACTCCGTAGACGGAAAAGATGTTCCTGTTAGACATTTTGGGGTAATTTTAGAGTGGGAAACTTGGCATCAACTTTCTTCTAAATTAAAAGAAAACGATATTGATTTTATTATAGATCCTTACATTAGGTTTAAGGGAGAGGTTGGTGAACAAGCGACAATGTTTTTTTTAGACCCAAGTGGAAATGCGCTAGAGTTCAAATCGTTCAAAGATTCTAGTCAGGTTTTTGCGAAGTAATTTACCTTAGGTAACTCCCAGCATTAACATCAATAGTTGAGCCAGTGCTATGGTCCATTTTACCAGAAACAATTAACGCTATTAGTGGAGATATATCTTTTGGTTCAGTTAGCCTGTCTAATCTAATTCCTTTTTTTACTAGGTCTTCTCCGTTTTTTTCAATGAAACTTTTAGCCATCTCTGTATTTACAAAACCAGGAGCGATATTAAAAGCTAATACATTATCTTTTTTACCAAAAGAGCGTGTAATAGTTTTTGTAAGTGATATCAACCCCCCTTTAGAGCACGCATA
>NZVP01000039.1 GCA_002697405.1 Flammeovirgaceae bacterium | reverse complement strand
TCAGTAATTATCCAATGTGCACAATTTTTAGATATAATCGCAATTTTTGAATTTTTAGGAAAATTGAAACTATTAATATAACTACAAATTTTTCTTGCTTCAATTCCAACTCTTTCCCATGAAAATTCATGATTTTTACCATTAATTGGTTGGATTAAAAATGTTTCCTTTCCTTTATTAGTTTCCCAGTTTATAAAATTTTCAACAGGTGACTTTAATTCAGAACTCATAATATCTTTAATTTATATTGCCCAGGTTTTACCAACCTCTTCAAAAGGAATACACCCTTTATAATCACCAAGCACAACTGATGGTCCATTATATCTTAGGACTTGTGTGGCTCCAACTTCACTTCTAAAATAAGATGTTGCTACTGAGGATTTAATTTTTAAATAAATATCTCTATGAGGTTTTTTATTACTTTCCTGAAGCTTATTTAGAATGACTACTTTTTCTTTAAGAGATGATTTATAAAAAGATTTTTCTGTATCTGAATTGTTTAAATGATCATCAAGTTGATTTAGTTCATTCCTGAAATTTTCAATTTTATCATTTTCAAAAACATTAAATACATAATCTTCAATTTCTTTTGGTACACCAACTGCTAATGCACCAGGAAATTCTGTATTAGGTATTATAGTATTAGATATTTCATTTAAAAAAAATGCTTCGTCTTCATTTAAATATTTTGGGTTCCAATCTACTTTCTTTGAAGATGGACTACAAGAATTTAATAATGAGGTTGCAGGAAGAGTTAATGATCCATAAACAAATAATGATAAATTCTTAAATGCATCTCTTCTTTTCATAATTATAAGTTTCTTTTTTTAAGTTCACTTATTGCATAATTTGCTGCTCTTGCTGTTAATGCCATATAAGTAATAGATGGGTTAACACAACTTGATGAGGTCATACATGATCCATCAGTTACAAAAACGTTTTTAGCTGCATGAACTTGGTTCCATTTATTTAGTACAGATTTCTTTGGGTCTTTGCCCATTCTTGCTGTTCCCATTTCGTGAATTCCATTTCCCATACTATAAAAATTATCATAAGGCTCAACATCTTTAAACCCACATGCATCTAACATTTCAGCAGCAGAATTTTTCATATCCTCTCTCATTTTTAATTCATTTTCTTTGATTTCAGTTTCAAAAACTACTGTTGGCATTCCCCATTTATCTTTTTTATTATAATCTAAATACATTTTGTTATCATGATATGGAAGAACTTCCCCAAAAGCATTCAAGCCCATTCTCCATCCACCAGGAGTAGTAGCTGTATCAAGTAAATCATTNCCAACTAGTCCTTCTTCAGCAGCTCTATACCAACCAGTTCTACTTGCACCTCCTTGATAACCATANCCCCTTAAAAAANCCATATNNTTANCCTTTAANTTTCTAAATCTNGCCANGTATCCACTATTTGGTCTATTACCATAATAATAACTATCCTCATAACCATCAAATTTTGCTCTTGCCCCAGCCTTAAAGTGGTGATCCATCATATTATGCCCTAATTCTCCAGAATCATTACCAAAACCATTTTCAAATCTATTAGACTTTGAGTTAAGCATTATTAAAGTTGAATTTACAGTAGATGCATTAAGAAATATTATTTTCGCATAGTATTCTGTCATTTCTAATGTCTCAGAATCAAGTACTCTTACCCCNGTGGCTTTTCCTTTATCTTCATCATATATTATAGAATGAACTATTGAATTTGGTTTTAATNTCATATTCCCTGTTGCTTCTGCAGCAGGTAAAGTAGAAGAATTTGAACTGAAATATGCTCCATATGGACATCCCCTGATGCATAGATTTCTACTTTGACATGGTCCTCTTCCATTATGAGATTTAGTGACATGAGCTACTCTGCCAATAGTGTATGTTCTTCCAAATTTTTCAAATAAATTTTTTCTAAAATCCTTTTCAACACAATTCATTTCCATTGCAGGAAGAAATTGACCGTCTGGTAATTGAGATAAATTTTCTTTCATTCCACTAACACCAATAAAATTTTCTACATGATCATACCATTTTTTAATATCATTATATCTAATTGGCCAATCTATACCAATTCCATCCTTTGCATTAGCTTCAAAATCTTGTTTACTCCATCTATAAACTTGTCTGCCCCATAAAAGTGATCTACCCCCTACATGATAACCTCTAATCCAATCAAAACCTCCTTTTTTTTCTGTATATGGTTGTTCAGTATCCTTTACCCACCAATGTTTGGTAGATTGTTTAACAGTATAGCCTGTTCTTAGTTGGACAGGATAGTCTTTTCTTTCTTTTGCTGTCAGTTGGTCTCTGTAAGGCAATTCCCATGAGTGTTTATTCATTGTTGGATAATCTCTTACATGTCTAACATCTCTTCCTCTCTCTAATACTAATGTTTTTAGCCCACCTTCTGTTAATTCTTTAGCTGCCCATCCTCCACTGACTCCAGTTCCTACTACAATAGCATCATAGGTGTTTTCTTTTTCAGATTTATTATTAATATTCATTTGTTGTCTAGTTAATTCAATATTAGTAAAATATTTTTCTTATTAAAAATTTGTGATAGATTAATTAAATTGACTTTGTGATTCATTTAATTTTTAGCTTATTCTTTTTTATTCACCCTATCTATATAAGTTCAACTAATATTATTATTAGCGATGAAAACTTAGAGATAAAAATTAAGTTATTTAGAGATGATCTTGAAGATGGACTAAGAGATTTTCATGGCCTCTCAATTTCAATTGATAATTTAAATAAAATAGAAAAAAATAAGGATCTGGTTAATAAATACATTAATAATAAATTAAGTCTTATTATTAATGATGAAAAAATTAATTTTTTTATTATGGATTATTCATTAGTGAATGATGTTTTAGAAATATATTTTACAAAAAATTTTTCAAAAAAAATTAATAACATAAAAGTAATTAATCAATTATTAATTGAGGTGTATTCTGAACAAAGTAATATTATGTTCGTGGATATCTTAGGGAAAAAATATTATAATAATTTTACAGCTTCAAATATAGAAAAAGCTTTATTTATTAAATAGTTCAATTAAAGATTCAGTACTTACCTTAACTCCTGTTCTAATAGAGTTTTCAATATCAGGATAATAGAATGGAGAGTGGAGAGCTGGTAGAGCATATTCTCCAGCAATATACTTATCCATCCTTTCTTTTGGAACAGTACCTAACCAATACATAGCAGTTGGTATATTTTCTTTTGTACTTCCATATCTAGCAAAATCTTCTCCTACCATTTGTGGCTCTACAGTAACAACATTTTCTTCACCTATAGTTGAGTTTGAGACGTTAGTCATTATATCAATAAGTAACTCATCATTATAATTAGCAGGAGTATATTGTTCTGGCATTATAATTTTAGGCCATCTTGATTTATCCAGTCCCATAGATGCTGCAATTCCATCACAAATTTCTTTAATTCTTTTATGAATTAAATTCCTAACCTCTTCTTTATAAGTTCTGATTGTAAGTTGTAAATTAACTTCATCTGGAATAATATTATGTTTTGTTCCACCTCTTATTGATCCCACAGTTATTACGGCGTCATCAAGAGGATTTAGATTTCTACTTACAATTGTTTGTAGTTCCATAACAATCATTGATGCTGTTACAATTGGATCAATAGACATATGAGGTGCAGCGCCATGTGAACCCTGTCCAAATATTTTAATATCAACAGATTCAGTATTTGCCATGATATAACCTTTCCCAAAGCCTACTTTTCCAGATGGAATTGTTGGAGAAGCGTGTAATGCGATTCCATAATCTGGTACTGGAAACTTCTCATAGAGTCCTGCTTTAAGCATCATAGCTGCTCCTGCGCCAATTTCTTCTGCAGGTTGACCAATCATCATTATAGTACCCTTCCATTCATTTTTTCTCTCGACTAATGCCCTTGCTGTCCCAGTCCAAACTGTCATATGCATATCATGTCCACATGAGTGCATTGTTCCGACCTCATTACCATCAAAATTTTTAGTAATAACCTTACTAGCATACGGAAGTCCAGTTTTTTCCTCCATCGGAAGAGCATCCATATCTGTTCTATATAATATAGTTGGTCCTTCTCCGTTTTTTAAAATACCAACAATTCCATAACCTCCAAAATTTTCTTCCACTTCAAAGCCAACTTTTCTCAATTCATTAGCAAGCTTTATAGATGTTTCTTTTTCCATCAAGGAAATTTCTGGATTTTTATGCATATCAATATATAGATCCCTGAGATACGGAATTTCTGTCTCAACATAATTTTCAAACTTATTGTTTTTTGAAATAAATGAGAATATTAGAATTAGTGGTATTGTGAAAATAATTTTTCTGATCATAATTCTTTAATTTTAATATTACGGTAATAAACTTTTGTGCCGTGGTCTTGAAATGCAATAGGTCCAGTTTTAGTATTCGCAAAACCTTTCCAATCTCTAAATTTAGAATTATTTATTAAAGCATCCCATTCAGGTCCCTCTAGTGGAAAACTTATTGCTCTGTTTCCATTTAGATCAACATTACCAACATTGTCATTATAGTTTATCTCAATTAAGTAATGATTCCATTCTCCAGTGGGGTTAGCAAATAATTTAGATGGTGCAACCATATCGTAAAGAGCACCATTCATATGATTGAAATTAGCAGTGTCATTTTTACCATAAATATCATCATCTAAAACTTGAATTTCAGCAGCTGATAAGTATGGAACAGAATAATCTTTATTCTCATTAACTCCCCAGAAAATTCCACTATTTCCTCCTTTTTCAACTTTCCATTCCAGAGATAAAATAAAACTAGTATAGCTCTTATTAGATACAAGCCCGTTATTACTATTACCTTCTCCTGGGTAGTAAACAAATGCTCCTTCCTCAATTTTCCATCCAACTACATTATCTGAGAGGTAAGTATGCCAGTTATTAAATGATTTACCATCTGTCAAATCAATCCAGTCTGTTTCAGATTGACTTTTCTCATTTGAGCATGAGATAAAAATTATTGATAATACAAGAGTAATTAAATATTGAATTTTCATTTTTTATAATGTTTTTTTATAAATATATATAATTTATTGTTTATTAATAAACTCAATCAGTTCCTTAAAAACAAGATCCTTCTCATTATCATTGTGAGGTTCATGGAAGATGTCTTTGAACAAAATAAATTTATTATTAGGTATTAAAGAAGCAACTTTTTCTGTCCCTTTATGAGATATTATTTTATCATTTTTTCCATGATATATTAAAATTTTAATCTTAATTCTTGATGATCTATCAATTACATCATCAATTGTTTTTATTATTTCAGAAAAAAGATTCAAAGAAATTTTATCATGAACAAGTATATCATTTTCATATTTTTCAACAATTTTCTTGTCTTTAGACAAATGAGAGGTAATTAAATTATTGCTTAGTTGCAAACCTGGAATTATTTTTTGAAAAATTTTATGGATAAAAAGTAAATGATTTGGAATTTCTAATGCAGTTTCTATCCATGGTGAAGAAATAATGGATCTTTCTATTTCTTTACTTTCTCTATCTATCAAAAATTTTAAAGAAATAAGACCCCCTAAGCTATGTCCAAATAAAATAATTGGAGTATCTAAAAATTTTTTTCTAACGTAGATAACTCCAGTTTCAACAGCATTTATAAAGTCTTCAAAAGATTTAATATGTCCTTTTNTACCACTACTTTTTCCATGGCCTATNAAGTCAATTGAAAAAACTCCAATNCCTTCTTGCGTTAAAATTTTTGCNAGATNTTCGTAGCGACCAGAATGTTCNCCTAGCCCGTGTATAATAAATAAGTTTTTTTTAACTTTTTCCTNGGGTATCCACTCTCTTATANAGATTCTANATTTAGAATCTACTTNAAGATAATTTTCTGAAAATTTCATATTAAGAAAATGCTTGTATTCCTGTTATTTCATGTCCAAGAATTAACAAATGAATATCATGAGTTCCTTCGTAAGTAATTACTGATTCTAAATTCATCATATGCCTCATCATCGGATAGTCACTAGTTATTCCCATTCCACCATGAATTTGTCTTGCTTCTCGAGCAATTTTTAAAGCAATCTCAACATTATTTCTTTTTGCTAAAGAAATTTGTGNGGTAGTTGCTTTTCCTTGATCCATCAATTTTCCTAATTTCCAACATAATAATTGAGCTTTTGTGATCTCGGTAAGCATTTCTGCCAATTTTTTCTGAATTAATTGAAATGAACCTATCGGTTTATCAAATTGTTTTCTTTCCAATGAATATTTTTTTGCNGCATCGTAACAGTCCATTGCTACTCCAATTGCACCCCATGCTATTCCATATCTTGCTTTATCTAAACAGCCTAGAGGCGCTCCAAGCCCATCTTTATTTGGAAGTATATTTTNTTTAGGGATCTTTACATTATCAAAAACAAGCTCACCGGTTAAGCTTGATCTTAGAGAAAGTTTACCATCTGTTTTTGGAGCGGAAAATCCTTCCATTTCTTTTTCAACAATAACCCCTTTAATTCTTTTATTTTCATCTTTAGCCCAAACAACNGCAATATCAGCTTTTGGTGAATTNGAAATCCACATNTTTGAACCATTTAATAAATAATNATCNCCTTTATCTTCTAGTTTTGATATCATACCACCAGGGTTTGATCCATAATCTGGTTCTGTTAAACCAAANCANCCTAAAATTTCTCCAGATGCAAGTTTTGGNAGATATTTATTTTTTTGTTCTTCTGACCCNTATGCTTCAATTGGAAACATAACAAGAGAACTTTGAACTGATGCTGTTGATCTCATCCCAGAATCACCTCTTTCTAGTTCTTGCATTATAAGTCCATACGATATAAAATCTAAACCTCCACCTCCATATTTTTCAGCAACATTTGGACCAAAAATTCCAGTTTCTCCCATTTTCTTGACAATTTCTAGAGGGAAATGATTTTCTTCAAACCATTTTTCGATATTTGGTGAAATTTCTTTTGAAACAAAATCCCTTATGGAGTTTCTTATAAGTTTTTGTTCTTCAGTTAATAAGTCATCGACGTTATAAAAATCGACTGGTTCAAATTCTCTGACGTTGCTCATATTTTTTTTTTATAAAAGTAACATTTTAATATCAAACTATTTAAAAATACTATGAATTTATCTGTGATTTAAATCTATCAGAAATATGCATTTATTCTATTAAAAATGCTAATTTTTGATTATTTTTACGGTTGCTAAACCAATCTATATTATGTCAAAAAATTCTGAAGAAAAAAAACAATACTCCGCCGGTAATATTCAAGTTCTTGAAGGCTTAGAAGCTGTAAGAAAAAGACCTGCAATGTACATTGGAGATGTAGGTAATAAAGGTCTTCATCATTTAATATGGGAAGTTGTTGACAATTCAATTGATGAGGCTTTGGCTGGCCATTGTGATTTAATAACAGTTGAGATAAATGAAGATAACTCAATTACTGTTAAAGATAATGGGAGAGGTATTCCAACNGGAATNCATCCAAAAGAAAAAAAATCNGCTCTAGAAGTAGTAATGACAGTTCTACATGCTGGAGGAAAGTTTGATAAGGATACATATAAAGTNTCNGGGGGGCTTCACGGAGTGGGTGTTTCTTGTGTAAATGCTTTATCTGAAAGTTTAACTGCAACNGTGCATAGAGAGGGNAAGGTATTTGAACAGACTTATAAGAGAGGGATTCCAGTTCATGATGTCAAAGAAGTTGGTAAAACAACGGATCGAGGTACTATAGTTACATTCTCACCNGATAAAGAAATTTTTANCACGTATGAGTATAAGTATGATACNGTTGCTTCTAGATTGAGAGAGTTATCATTCTTGAATGCAGGAATTAAAATTGAATTAAANGATAAGAGAGATTTAGATGATAATAATGAACCTAAATCAGAAGTTTTTTATTCTGAAGGTGGNTTAACAGAATTTGTNAATTATTTGGAGGGATCAAGAGAAAAATTAATTCCTAATCCAATATACATGGAAGGTAAAAAAGAAAATTTTCCTGTTCAGGTTGCATTATCATATAACATGTCTTANTCTGAAAATGTAGTTTCATATGTTAATAATATTAANACAATTGAAGGGGGAACTCATGTCGCTGGTTTTAGAAGAGGNTTAACAAGAACTTTAAAATCATANGCTGAAAAGTCNGGACAGCTTGATAAAGTTAAAGTAGATATCTCTGGTGATGACTTTAGAGAAGGACTGACTGCGGTAATTTCAATTAAAGTAGCAGAACCTCAATTTGAAGGACAGACAAAAACAAAATTAGGTAATTCAGAAGCGATGGGAGCTGTTGATGTATGTGTTGGAGAGATGTTAGGTGACTTCTTAGAAGAAAACCCAAAAGAAGCTAAACAAATTATTTCTAAAGTTATTTTAGCAGCTCAAGCAAGGCATGCTGCAAGAAAAGCCAGAGAAATGGTTCAAAGAAAAAATGTTCTTACTGGAACTGGCCTTCCTGGAAAACTTGCTGACTGNTCTGAAAAAGATCCATCATTATGTGAGTTATATGTTGTTGAGGGTGATTCAGCTGGTGGTTCTGCAAAGCAAGGAAGGGATAGAACTTTCCAGGCTATTTTACCATTAAAGGGNAAAATNTTAAATGTAGAAAAAGCTCANGAGCANAAAATTTATGATAATGATGAAATNAAAAATATTATTACAGCNTTAGGAGTAAAGTTTGGTACGGAAGAAGATGAAAAAGAACTTAATTTAGAGAAATTAAGATANCATAAAGTCATTATAATGACAGANGCAGATATTGATGGTAGTCATATTAGAACATTGGTATTAACTTTCTTTTTTAGGTANATGCGTCCACTTATAGANAATGGNTATTTATACATTGCTCTTCCACCACTTTATCAAATTTCTAAAGGGAAAAGAGTAGAATATGTATGGTCAGAAGACCAAAAGGATAAAATGGTAAAAGAGTTAGCAAAAGATGGAAAGGAATCTTCTGTTAATCTTCANAGATATAAGGGTCTTGGTGAAATGAATCCTGAGCAATTATGGTCTACTACTATGGATCCATCTGAAAGACTTTTAAATAAAGTAACTATTGAATCAGCAGCAGAGGCAGATGTTTTATTTTCAAAATTGATGGGTGATGAAGTTGCTCCTCGAAGAGAATTTATTGAGAAGAATGCTAAATATGCAAATGTTGATGTATAAGATTTATTTTCTTCTAATTTCANTTCTNATTTCATTTAATTCGTANTCATATTGGCAGCAAAGAGTTGAATACAAAATNAGTATAAATTTTGATCATAAGAATCACCAGTTTGAAGGCAAGCAAAATTTGAAATACTTTAATAATTCAAACGATACTATAAGTAAGGTTTTTTTTCACCTTTATTTTAATGCNTTNCAGCCTGGNAGTATGATGGATGTTAGNAGCAGATCTTTACCTGATCCGGATAGAAGAGTTATGGACAGAATTTCAAAGTTAAATACAAATGAAATTGGTTTTCATCAAATNAATAAAATAGAACAGGATGGNAAAAGTTTAAANTATCATGTTCANGGAACCATACTTGAGGTAGAATTAGNTAATCCATTAATNCCTAATACATCNACAGAGTTTTATTTAGAATATTTTAGTCAAGTTCCTGTTCAAATTAGAAGAAGTGGTAGAAATAATAAAGAAGGAATTGATTACTCAATGGCTCAATGGTTTCCTAAGATCGCAGAATATGATNAAAATGGATGGCATGCTAATCCNTATATAGCAAGAGAGTTTTATGCTCCATGGGGTGACTTTGATGTTTNTATTTCTATCNATAANGATTATATAGTAGCAGCAACCGGAATTCTAGAAAGTAAAACAAAAGAGAAAAATAAAAATATATGGAATTTTAAAGCTGAAAATGTTCATGATTTTGTTTGGGCAGCNGATCCGGACTATGTNCATGATATCTTAAGAGTAGATTCTGAGAATCTNGAGCTTCATTTTTATTATCAAAAAANTAATGATGAAATGGTAAGTAATTGGAAAAGGTTACAAGATGATACAGCAGATGCTTTTAGATATATTAATAAAAAATTTGGTAAATATCCCTATACNAAATATTCAGTTATTCAGGGAGGAGATGGAGGTATGGAGTACCCNATGGCAACTTTNATTACAGGAGAAAGGTCTTATCCAAGTTTNTTATCTGTTACTATTCATGAGNTTCTACATTCATGGTATCAGATGCTTCTTGGTACAAATGANAGTTATTTAGCTTGGATGGATGAAGGTTTTACATCTTTTGCTCAGAATATAACATTTAATAATGAATTTAACGATATATATAATTTAGACTTTAAAAATCCTTTGGAAAGGTCTTATAATAGATACTATAATTTTATTAAAACAGGTCTAGAAGAACCACTTTCTACTCATTCTGATCATTTTTCTACCAATCAAGCATATGGTGTTGGATCATATACTAAGGGTGCTATATTTTTAATGCAACTAGGGTATATTATTGGTGAGGATAAGTTATTTACGGGCCTTAGAAGATATTATAATGAGTGGAAGTTTAAACATCCTGATGAATATGATTTTTTAAGAGTAATGGAAAAAGAAAGTGGAATTGAACTTGATTGGTATATTGATTATTGGGTAAAAACAACACATCATATTGATTACTCTCTAGAAACTACAATGAAAGATGAAGGTAAGATTTTATTAACTGTAAATAGAATTGGCAAGATGCCAATGCCTATTGAAATCGAAATCTTATATGAAGATTTTTCTACTATAAATTATTATATACCTCTTTCAATTATGAGAGGTGAGAAAGATAATATAAATGATGATCATATTTTATTAAAAGATTGGGAATGGGTAAATGAAACCTATCAAATTGATTTAGATAATTCTGACAAAAAAATTAAGAAAATTGAAATAAATCCATCGGGTAAGATGGCTGATGTTGATAAAGAAAATAATATTATTGAATTTGAGTAAAATTATTTTTTAAGAAAATTTTCAACAATCTCTTCCACCTCTTTATCTGAAATACTTTGAATATTATTCTTATATTTTTCTAAAATATCTTTAGGGATACCCACAAAAGGTTTTTTTCTTTTTTCTTTAAAAGTATTTCCAATTTCTGTTCCTCTGACAGCTAGTAAATATGGAGGTTTCCCATACTTCCCTAACCTAATTTGAAGCCCATTTTCAAATTCTTTAAGTATATCTTTAGATTTTTCTATTGGGGTATTAACAATTTCAATTGCCTGATCTTTAGTTATGTTTTTGGGTTCAGGATATTTTTCTTTATCGATCTTATAATTCTTCTCATTAAACCTTAAATAAAAACCATATCTTCCATTTTTAAGTTCAATATTTCCTTTATCATAATCAAAAACTGGAAGAGAGTTATTTTCTTCTTTTTTATTTATGATTTCTAAAGCCTCATTAATTGAAATATGTCTGATCAATTGGTCTGAGGANATATTAAAATATCTTGGAAATCCTTCNTCANCGTCTTCTTTTTNACCTANTTGAATGACAGGACCAAACTTAGCAACTCTTGCAATCATTTTTTTTCCTTNAAATTCACCAAGTTCTTTTTCTAGTTGATATCTTTCCTCTGGAACATTTTCAGATAATTGAGAAAATATAGCATAAAATTCTTCTATCATACTATTCCAATTTCTTCCNTTNTAAGCTATTTGATCAAGTTGTGATTCAGTTTTAGCAGTGAAAGAATAATCCATAAAACTTGAGTTGAAGTTTTCATTTAAAAATTCAGTGACGAACATTCCCATGTTAGTAGGGTATATTTTATTTTTTTCAAATCCAGTTTTCTCATCTTTAACCTTTCGAGAAATTGTATTTGAGATAAGTCTTATTTCATTACTTTTAATAATTTTTCCATCTCTCTCTTCTTTTACCACATATTCTCTTTCTTTTATTTTTCTGATTGTTTCTGCAAAAGTTGATGGTCTTCCAATTCCTGAATCTTCCATTTTTTTTATAAGACTTGCTTCAGAATATCTTGGTGGATGCTTAGTAAATACTTGTTTACATAATATTTCTTCAACATTCAAAGATGAATCCTTTTCAAGTTTAGGTAAAAGTTTAGTATTCTCAGAATTCTCATTGTAAAGCTTAAGGAAACCATCAAAGACCATGATTTCTCCTGAAGCTTTAAATTCATATTTACTACCGTTACTAATATTTACTACCGTTCTCTCAAATATAGATTCACTCATTTGAGATGCTAATGTTCTTCTCCAGATAAGATTATATAATTTTTTTTCTGTATCAGTTTTTCCAGCATTATCTAAATTAAAATTTGTTGGTCTTATTGCTTCGTGAGCTTCTTGTGCAGAATTACTTTTAGTTTTATAAACTCTTCTTTTAAAATAATTTTCACCGTAATTTGTTTCAATCACATTTTTAGAACTTTCTAGAGCTTCATTAGATAAATTAACAGAATCTGTCCTCATGTATGTTATATGTCCAGCTTCATATAGTCTCTGTGCAGTAGACATAGTTAATGATGGAGAGAATCCTATTTTTCTACTTGCTTCTTGTTGTAAAGTAGAGGTTGTAAATGGAGCAGATGGTGTTCTTTTAGAAGGTTTTCTCTCTATGTTTTTTACTTTGAACATGGTATCAGTACATTCTTTCAAAAACTTTTCTGATTCTTCTTTATTTTCAAACCTTTTATTAAGTTCTGCAGGGAAATTTTCATTATTTAAAGAAAATGTTGCAGTAGTTTTAAATGATGATTCAGGATTAAAAATACTTATCTCATTTTCTCTATCAACAACAAATTTTACTGCTACAGATTGAACTCTACCAGCTGATAAACCTCTTTTAATTTTTTTCCATAGTATTGGTGAAATTTCAAAGCCTACTAATCTATCTAATACTCTTCTTGCTTGTTGAGCATTAACCAAGTCCATATTAATTTTAGTTGGATTCTCTATAGAATTTAATACTGCTTTTTTAGTAATTTCCCTAAATACTATTCTTTCGTACTCTTCTTCATTTAATTTTAAAATTTCTTTTAAATGCCATGCAATAGCTTCTCCTTCTCTATCATTATCAGTAGCTAAATATACTTTTGATGATTTTTTCTTTAGATACTGTAGCTCTTTAATTACCTTTTTTTTATCAGGAGAAGGAACGTAAGATGGTAAAAATCCATTTTCCTTGTCAATTGATTTATCATCTTTAGCTAAATCTCTAATGTGGCCATAGCATGATGTGACTTTAAAATCTTTACCTAAATATTTTTCTATTGTTTTAGCTTTAGCTGGTGACTCAACAATAACAAGATTAGAACTCATAGTAATAAGTTTAAATTTTTTAAGTTGCCAAAGATGAAAAAAATTTTTATATAATTATAATTTCATTTTATAATAAATTTAAATTTTAATTTTTCAATACGTAGTATTGAATAATTTGTTTGTATGAAAATAGTAATTGCTCCAGATAAGTTTAAAGATTCTTTAAGTGCTATTCAGGTTTGTAATGCTCTTAAAAAAGGAATAATAAAAAATTTTTATGAAAAAGATATTATTTCTTGTCCTTTGGCAGATGGAGGAGATGGTTCTTTAGAGACTCTTAACTATTATTTAGATTTAAAACCTATCAGCCTAATTGTAAATGATCCTTTATTTCGCCCTATAAAATCAACTTATTATTTAAATAATAAAACTGCATANATTGAATTATCCTCAGCATCAGGNTTAGTNTTATTAAAAGAAGAAGATAGNAATTGTATGTTAACNTCTTCNTTTGGGACTGGTGAANTAATTTGTGATGCTTTANATAAAGGTNTAANAAATATTAATTTATTTATTGGAGGAAGCGCAACAAANGATGGAGGAATTGGTATTGCTTCNGCATTAGGCTATAAATTTTATGATGCCTCTGAAAATTTATTATCACCCATTGGAAAAAATCTGCTATTAATTAACAGGATAGATAAGAGCAAAGTTAAATTTAACTTTAATGATATAGCTGTAAAAGTTATATGTGATGTAAATAATCCTTTATATGGTAAAAGTGGTGCAGCTTATGTTTATGCTTCTCAGAAAGGAGCTAACTCATCACAAGTTCAAGAATTAGATAAAGGTTTAGTTAACTTAGAATCAAAATTACTTCAATATAATTTTCCAAGCATAGCTGACATTCCCGGAGCTGGTGCAGCTGGTGGAGTAGGTGGAGGNTCTATCAGTTTTCTAAATGCTAAATTAATTTCTGGAATTAAAAATTTTTTAAAAATTTCTCGATTAGAAAAAATAATTAAAGATTGTGATTTANTAATAACGGGTGAAGGGAAATTAGATTCACAAACTCAATATGGAAAGGTTATTAGTGGTGTAAGCAATTTGGCTAAAAAATTTAATAAATCAATTATTGCTGTTTGTGGTGATGCAGATAAGGGTAATTATAACATTTTAGGTTTAAAAAAAGTTTATAAAATTTTAGATAAAACTGATTCGAAAGATAATGCAATAATAAATGCAGAAAGGTATTTAGTAGAAATAGCTGAAGATATTTCTGAAAGGCTAAAAAAGAATTATTTTTATTAGATGGATANTNCCATAAAGACAAAAAATATTGGACTAGTTTCTGGACCATTGTCATTCATTTTAGTTATTCTTTTTTTTCATCCTGAAGGATTAACTCTACAAGCCAATGCAATNATAGCGTCTACAGTTTGGATGGCAATATGGTGGATAACCGAAGCTATTCCTATTTCAGTTACTGCATTACTTCCGATTATTTTATTTCCGTTAACAGGTGGGCTAGAATTATCTGAAACAACTGCTTCATATGGTCATAAATATGTTTTTTTATATCTAGGTGGTTTTATAATAGCAATTGCAATGCAGAAATGGAATTTGCATAAAAGGATAGCATTGAATATTATAAGTTTTATAGGGACAAATGTTATAAAAATTATACTTGGTTTTATGGTAGCTACCGCTTTTCTTTCTATGTGGATTTCTAATACTGCAACTGCTGTAATGATGTTACCTATTGCTATGGCAATTGTTGATCAGCTAAAGGATAATCCTGATACNATAGAAAATGAAAATAAAATTTTTGGAAAAGCACTTATGTTAGGAATTGCCTATAGTGCATCAATAGGTGGGATTAGCACATTAATTGGAACACCACCTAATTTAATATTAGCAGGAGTTGTNGAGGAAACTTTTGGATATGAAATAACTTTCTCAACTTGGTTTAAGTTTGGATTTCCAATTTCCTTAATTCTATTATTTTTATGTTGGAAGTACTTAACAGGTATTGCATTTAAATTTGAACAAAAATCATTTCCAGGAGGAATAAAGGAAATTAAAAAACAACTACAAAAAATTGGAAAAATAAGTTATGAAGAAAAATTAGTTGCTCTAATTTTTACTTTAACTGCAATTGCGTGGGTTACTAGAGATATATTAAAATNGATTATTCCTGTAATTGATGATACAATTATAGTTATGATAAGTGCTCTTATAATATTTTTATTACCTACTAATGATAAAAAAAGAAGATTGATCAACTGGGAAGAGGCATNAAAACTACCTTGGGGAATTTTATTATTATTTGGGGGGGGCATGGCATTAGCTTCTGGTTTTAAAGAAAGTGGTTTAGCTCTATGGATTGGAACCCAAATGACTTTATTAGATGGAATAAACTTATTCTTATTGNTATTTGTTTTNATTGCTTCTGTTAATTTTTTAACTGAAATAACTTCAAATTTAGCAACAACAGCAATGTTGCTACCNATTCTGTATCCAATGGCTATGACTATAGATGTACATCCATTTATTTTAATGGTTTCAGCTGCAGTAGCTGCTTCNTGTGCATTTATGTTACCTGTTGCTACACCTCCAAATGCTGTTGTTTTTGGGTCTGGTTACTTACGTATTCCTGATATGGTACGTGTTGGAATCTGGATGAATGTTCTTTCAATAATTTTATTGAGTGTTTTTGTATATTATGTACTACCTTATTTATGGGAGTTTGATCCATTAGTTTTTAAGATTCCACAATAAACTCTTTAAAGTTTTATATCAAAACTATAATTAATACGTTTTAAGTCTAATGAATTATTTGAGGATATTTTTTATTTTGTTTTTNATAAGTTTTAAGGTAAGTTCTCAAAATATTAATTATTCNCAGTTTTACTCTTCTCCTTTGAATTTAAACCCAGCAATGACTGGACTAGGTGAGTTTGGTAGATTAGGTATTATTTATAGAAATCAGTGGCCTAATATTGGTGATGGTTTACACTATGTTTCTTCTTGGGTTGATTATAATTTTTTGAAATCTAATTTTTCTTTAGGCTTAAATTTTTCAAAGGAGAATCAAAATCTTTCTAATTTATCAACCTCTAACATATCTCCGTCATTATCATATGAAATAAATCTTAATTATAGCTGGGTACTAAAATCTGGAATTCAA
>NZVP01000038.1 GCA_002697405.1 Flammeovirgaceae bacterium | reverse complement strand
AAGAAATTATTGGTGATATAGTTTTATTACTACAATCCCCAGCAAAAAATATTATTTCATTACTGAAAAGTTCTGAAAATAAGATTTCAGGTGTAGTTAAAGCACTTGAAAATAAACAAGAATAGTGTATAAACTTTAAATTAAATAAAATGGCAGATATTAAGAAGATAGCTGAAGAACTTGTAAATCTTTCTGTTAAAGATGTGAGTGAATTAGCAAATATTTTAAAAGATGAATATGGTATTGAACCAGCAGCAGCAGCAACTGTAGTTGCAGGAGGTGGAGCAGCAGGAGGTGGAGCAGCAGAAGCAGCTGAAGAAAAAACAAGTTTCAATATAACATTAAAGTCAGCAGGTGCGTCAAAACTAGCTGTTGTTAAACTCGTAAAAGAAATAACAGGTTTAGGATTAAAAGATGCTAAAGATATGGTTGATGGAGCTCCTAAGGCTATAAAAGAAGGTGTTCCTAAAGACGAAGCTGAATCAGCTAAGAAGCAGTTAGAAGAAGCTGGTGCTGAAGTTGAATTAGGATAATATATCTTATAGTAATTAACATTCTACACATAATATTATGTGTGTGGGTATTTTTAACCAATAAACTTTAATCAATTGAAAATTTCATCAAATAGANTAGACTTTTCTAAACTTAAAAATGTAGTAGAATATCCTGATTTTCTAGATGTACAACTACAGTCATACAAAGACTTTTTTCAACTTGAAACTCCACCAGAGAAGAGAGATAATGAAGGTCTTTTTAAAGTTTTTAAAGAGAACTTTCCAATTTCAGATTCTAGAGAGAATTTTGTTTTGGAATTCATAGACTATACAGTTGATCCTCCAAAGTATACAGTTGGAGAATGTATAGATAGAGGGTTAACATATTCTTTGCCCCTAAAAGCTAAATTACGATTAATATGTAATGATGAAGATAACGATGATTTTGAAACAATTGAACAAGAAGTATTTCTAGGTAATATACCTTATATGACAAATAAAGGATCTTTTGTGATCAATGGTGCNGAAAGAGTAATTGTATCTCAGCTACATAGATCACCTGGTGTATTCTTTGCTCAAAGTAAACATACAAATGGTACTCCTCTTTATTCTGCCAGAATCATACCTTTTAGAGGATCATGGATTGAGTTTGCTACTGATGTAAACAATGTTATGTATGCTTATATTGATAGAAAGAAGAAATTCCCAATTACTACTTTATTAAGAGCAATTGGTTATGGCTCAGATAAAGATATTCTAGATATTTTTCAATTATCAGAGGAGGTTGAGGCCACAAAAACTAAACTAAAAAAAGCTTTAGGTAAAAAGTTAGCTGCTAGAGTTTTAAAAACTTGGGTTGAAGACTTTGTAGATGAAGATACTGGTGAAGTTATTTCAATTGATAGAAATGAATTAATCTTAGACAGGGATCATATTTTAGTTGAGGAAGATATTGAAACTATAATTTCATCTGAAGCTCCATATGTTACAGTTCATAGAGAGGATATTAATATTGGAGAGTTTACAATTATTTATAATACTCTTAAAAAAGATGTTTCAAATTCTGAGAAGGAAGCACTTGAGGAGATTTATAGACAATTAAGAAATACAGAAGCTCCCGATGAACAAACTGCAAGAGATATAATTCAAAATTTATTTTTTAGTGATAAAAGATATGATTTAGGTGAAGTTGGTAGATATAGAATAAATAGAAAACTAAATATAAATACTGATTATAATGTTAGGGTGTTAACTAATGAAGATATTATTTTAATCGTTAANTATTTGATAACATTAATTAATGCAAAGACTGTTGTTGATGATATTGATCATTTAAGTAATAGAAGGGTTAGAACAGTCGGTGAGCAACTCTACTCTCAATTTGGTGTTGGTCTAGCTAGAATGGCTAGAACTATAAGAGAGAGAATGAATGTTAGAGATAATGAAGACTTTAAACCGGTAGATTTAATAAATGCAAGAACATTAACATCTGTAATTAATTCATTTTTTGGTACTAATCAGCTTTCTCAATTTATGGATCAAACAAATCCATTAGCTGAGATAACACACAAAAGAAGAATGTCTGCTTTNGGACCAGGTGGTCTTTCTAGAGAAAGAGCAGGTTTTGAAGTAAGGGATGTTCATTACACTCATTATGGTAGACTTTGTACAATTGAAACTCCAGAGGGACCAAATATTGGTCTGATTTCATCTTTATGTGTTCATGCAAAGGTCAATAATATGGGATTCATTGAAACTCCTTATAGGCAAGTATCGGAAGGTAAAGTTGACTTGACTGGTAAAATAAGTTATTTAACTGCTGAAGAAGAAGATAATTCTTATATAGCNCAGGCTAATGTTCCACTTAAATCCAGTGGNCAATTTGTNGAAAGTACTGTCAAGGCTAGATATGAAGGNGATTTTCCTCTTGCAAAAAATAAAGAATTAAAATACATGGATGTTGCTCCTAATCAAATTGTTTCAGTTGCTGCATCATTAATACCATTCCTTGAGCATGATGATGCAAATAGAGCTCTTATGGGATCAAATATGATGAGACAAGCTGTGCCTCTTATGAGACCAGAATCTCCTATAGTTGGTACAGGNATGGAGTATAGAGTTGCTAAAGATTCAAGATCAACAATTGTTGCTGAAGGAAAAGGAACAGTTATTTATGTTGATGCTAATAAAATTGAAATAAAGTATGATTTAGATAAAAATGAGAAATTAATTTCATTTGATGAAGAATCTAAAACTTATGATTTAATTAAATTTAGAAGAACCAATCAAGATACTTGTATTAATTTGACACCTACTGTAAAAGTTGGGGATAAGGTTAAAAAAGGTCAAGTTATTTGTGAAGGTTTTGCTACTCAAGATGGAGAGCTAGCATTAGGAAGAAATCTTAAAGTAGCTTTTATGCCTTGGAAAGGTTATAATTTTGAAGATGCTATAGTTATTTCAGAAAAAGTTGTAAAGGAAGATGTTTTTACTTCATTACATATTGAGGAATTTAAACTTGAGGTTAGAGATACGAAAAGGGGAGAAGAAGAATTTACTAATGAAATACCAAACGTAAGTGATGAAGCAATTAAAGATTTGGATGAGAATGGATTGATAAGAGTTGGTGCAAAAGTTAAAGAAGGTGATATTTTAATTGGTAAAATTACTCCTAAAGGTGAAAGTGATCCTACACCAGAAGAAAGGCTTTTGAGAGCTATTTTTGGTGATAAAGCAGGAGATGTTAAAGACGCATCTCTTAAAGCTCCACCATCACTTAACGGTATTGTAGTAGACACAAAATTATTTACTAGACAGAAGAAAGATAAAGATTCTAAAAAATTGGCTAAGCAACAAATTGAGTTATTAAAAGCTGATTACAGTAAATTATTGATTGATCTTAAGTCTAGATTGATAGATAAATTTGATAAACTTTTAAAAAATAAAAAGTGTAATGGAATAAGCCATAAATATGGAGATGAACTTGTTAAAGGTGGTGTTAAGTTTTCTAGAAAACTTATAGAGGACAAGCTATTTCCTAAGAAAAATATTTATGTTGATATGAGTAGCCTGAATGTTCCCGAGGAATCAAGTTTAATTCAAGATGTAGTTTTAGAGGATTGGACAGAAGATAAGAAAACTAATGATTCTGTTTCAAGAGCTGTTAAGAATTATGTNATAAAAAGAAACGACCTGGCTTCAAAATTTAAAAAAGAGAAATTCTCACTTGAAGTTGGAGATGAACTTGCTCCTGGTATTGTACAGATGGCAAAAGTCTATGTAGCAAAGAAGAGAAANCTTNAGGTTGGTGATAAAATGGCTGGAAGGCANGGNAATAAAGGTGTTGTAGCTAGAATAGTAAAAGAAGAAGATATGCCATTTTTAGAGGATGGTTCAACTGTTGATGTTGTTTTAAATCCATTAGGTGTACCATCAAGGATGAATATTGGACAGCTATACGAAACTGCTCTTGGTTGGGCAGGACTCAAGCTAAATAAAAAATATAGAACTCCAATATTTGATGGAGCTACTGCTGATGAAGTAAGTAAACAACTAGATGAAGCTAAATTACCTTCATTTGGTAGAACTTACTTATATGATGGGTCAACTGGAAAGAAATTTGATCAAGCAGTAACAGTAGGTGTAATTTACATGCTTAAATTAGGACATTTAATTGATGATAAAATGCATTCAAGATCAATAGGGCCTTACTCTCTAATTACTCAGCAACCACTTGGAGGTAAAGCTCAATTTGGTGGACAAAGATTTGGAGAGATGGAGGTTTGGGCTTTAGAAGCATTTGGAGCATCTCATGTTTTACAAGAAATATTAACTATTAAGTCTGATGATATAATTGGTAGAGCAAAAGCTTATGAGGCAATAGTGAAAGGTGAAAATATGCAAACTCCAGGTATTCCTGAATCATTTAATGTTTTGATTCATGAGCTAAGAGGTTTAGCACTAGAAATAACAATGAAATAAATTTAATATACAAGTATATGATATCTAATAAGAACAATAAATCAAGTGACTTCTCTAAGATTATAGTAAGTTTAGCTTCTCCTGAATCTATTCTTGAAAACTCTTATGGTGAGGTTACAGCTCCTGAAACTATTAACTACAGGACATTTAAACCTGANATGGGTGGTTTGTTTTGCGAAAGAACATTTGGCCCTGTTAAAGATTGGGAATGTCATTGTGGAAAATATAAAAGGATAAGATATAAAGGTATTATTTGTGATAGGTGTGGTGTCGAAGTAACAGAGAAAAAGGTTAGGAGAGAGAGAATGGGTCACATTGANCTTGTAGTNCCTGTAGCTCATATATGGTATTTTAGAACACTTCCAAATAAAATTGGATACATGCTAGGTGTTCCTGCTAAGAAACTTAATCAAATTGTTTATTATGAAAGGTATGTTGTAATAAATCCAGGAGTTAAAGAAGAAGATGGTTGTCAGAAAATGGATTTATTAACTGAAGANGAATATTTAAATATTGTAGATTCTTTACCTAAAGATAATTATCTGTTACCTAATGATGATCCCAATAAATTTATTGCTAAAATGGGAGCTGAGGCTATTAGTGAGTTATTATCACAAATTGATTTAGATGCTCTGTCTGTTGATTTAAGATATAAAGCAGCAAATGAAACTTCTCAACAAAGNAAAGCCGANGCATTAAAAAGATTAAGGGTAATTGAGTCNTTTAGAGATTCTAGAGAAAATATAGATAATAAACCTGAATGGATGATTGTTAAAATGATTCCTGTTATTCCACCTGAGTTGAGGCCNCTAGTACCACTTGATGGAGGNAGGTTTGCTACATCTGATTTAAATGATCTCTACAGAAGGGTAATTATAAGAAATAATAGATTAAAAAGATTACTTGAAATTAGAGCTCCTGAAGTTATTTTAAGAAATGAAAAAAGAATGCTTCAAGAAGCTGTTGATTCTTTATTTGATAATTCAAGAAGAATAAATGCAGTAAGGTCTGACGGAAATAGATCTTTGAAATCTTTAACAGATATGTTAAAGGGTAAACAAGGAAGGTTTAGACAGAATTTACTTGGAAAAAGAGTTGATTACTCAGGAAGATCTGTAATTGTAGTTGGACCAAAACTTAAGATGCATGAGTGTGGTTTACCTAAAGATATGGCTGCGGAACTTTTCAAGCCATTTATCATAAGGAAATTAATTGAAAGAGGAATTGTAAAGACTGTAAAATCAGCAAAAAAACTTGTTGATAAGAAAGAACCTGTAATTTGGGATATTTTAGAGAATGTTCTANTTGGTCACCCTGTTCTTTTAAATAGGGCACCAACCTTGCACAGACTTGGTATTCAAGCTTTTCAACCTAAATTAATTGAGGGTAAAGCAATAGAATTACATCCACTATCTTGTACTGCATTTAATGCGGATTTTGATGGAGATCAAATGGCAGTTCACGTTCCACTAGGACATGAAGCAATAGTTGAAGCTTCTCTTCTAATGTTAGGTTCAAATAATATTTTAAATCCAGCTAATGGTGCTCCAATAACAGTTCCATCTCAGGATATGGTTCTTGGCTTATATTATGTGTCTAAAGGTAGAAAATCTACTAAAGAGCATCCATTGAAAGGTGAGGGTTTAATATTCTCAAGTCAAAGAGAAGTAGTTATTGCATTAAATGAAGATAAACTTGATAAAAACGCACTAATCAAATTAAGAGCTAANNTAAGAACATCTGAAGGTGATTTAGAGAGTAAAGTTATTGANACAGTTGCTGGTAGAGTTTTATTNAATAATNTGATACCAGAAGAGGTAGGTTATATTGATGAACTTTTAACAAAGAAAAAATTGCAACAAATTATTTCAATTGTTTATAAAGTTTGTGGTATTTCTAGAACAGCTAAATTCCTTGATGATATTAAAGAATTAGGATTTAAAATGGCTTATGAAGGTGGGCTATCAATGGGGCTTGGAGATATTCAAATTCCAGATGCTAAAGAATCTTTAGTAGTATCAGCTAAAAAAGAGGTAAAAGGTGTTTGGGANAATTATTANATGGGATTAATAACAGATAATGAAAGATATAATCAAGTTATTGATATTTGGACTAGAGCAAATACTAGGCTTACTACTACACTTATGAATCAACTTGAAGATGATGAGCAAGGCTTTAATCCTATATATATGATGATGGATTCAGGTGCAAGAGGTTCAAGAGAACAAATTAGACAATTGGGTGGTATGAGAGGCTTAATGGCAAAACCACAAAAAAACCTTTCTGGTTCTGTTGGTGAAATTATNGAAAACCCNATACTNTCTAATTTTAAAGAAGGTCTTGATGTTATTGANTACTTCATTTCAACTCATGGTGCAAGNAAAGGACTTGCAGATACTGCATTAAAAACAGCTGATGCNGGATATTTAACTAGAAGATTAGTTGACGTTGCTCAAGATGTTATTATAAATGAAGAAGACTGNGGTACTCTTAGAGGAGTTACTGTTAGTGCTTTAAAGGATAATGAGGATATAGTNGAGCCTTTATCTGAAAGGATTTTAGGTAGAGTNACTGTNCATGATGTTTATGATCCTATTACTAATGACTTAATAATTGAGTCTGGTGANGAGATTGATGAGGAGATTGCAAACANAATTGATCAAACTAGTATTGAAGAAATTGAAATCAGATCGGTTTTAACATGTGAAACAACTAGAGGAGCATGTGCTAAATGTTATGGTAGAAATCTTGCTAATGGTAAAATGGTAAATGTAGGAGAAGCAGTTGGTGTTATTGCTGCTCAGTCAATTGGAGAGCCAGGAACTCAGTTAACTTTGAGAACATTCCATGTTGGAGGAACAGCATCCAATATTGCAGTTGATGCTAATGTTAAGGCTAAATTTGATGGAAAGNTAGNTTTTGATGGTATTCGATCAGTCTCTTCNAAGGATAGTGAAGGNAATAAGGTNGANGTTGTAATGGCAAGAAGTGGTGAANTCANNGTNGTNAATAATAAAGGAGTAACACTTATATCAAATAACGTTCCTTATGGTTCTTACTTAAAAGTTAAAGATGGACAAAAAATTGCAAAGGGAGATATGATTTGTAATTGGGATCCATATAATGCTGTTATTCTCTCTGAATTAAAAGGTAAAATTGATTATGAGTCGATTGAAGAGGGTGTAACATTTAAGGAGGAATTTGACGAACAAACTGGTCATAAAGAAAAAGTAATTATTGAATGTAGAGATAAAACTAAAAATCCAGCAATAATTGTTAAATCAAAAGATGGAGAAAAATCTTATAATATACCAGTAGGTGCTCACCTTTCAGTTGAAAAAGGAAGTTCAGTTAATCCTGGAACAATTTTATCCAAAATACCTAGAATGATTGGTCAATCTAGAGATATTACTGGAGGTCTTCCTAGAGTTACTGAGTTATTTGAAGCTAGAAANCCATCTAATCCAGCTGTTGTTAGCGAAATTAATGGAGTTGTAACGTATGGAGGTATAAAAAGAGGTAATAGAGAAATTTTTATAGAGTCAAAAGATGGAACAAAGAAAAANTATCTTGTTTCTTTATCTAAACATATTTTAGTTCAAGATAATGATTATGTAAAAGCTGGTTCTCCTCTTTCTGATGGAGCAATAACTCCTGCTGATATTTTATCNATNAAAGGTCCTACTNAAGTTCAAGATTATTTAGTTAATGAGATACAAGAAGTTTATAGACTTCAAGGAGTAAAAATTAATGATAAACATATTGAGGTTATTGTNAGACAGATGATGCAAAAAGTTATTATTGTTGATCCTGGAGATACAAATTTCTTACAAGATGAGAAAGTGGATAAATTAGTCTTTAAAAATACTAATGATGCGATTTTTGAGAAAAAAGTTGTAACTGAACCAGGTGATTCTAATTTTAAGGAAGGTCAAATCATTACTTCTAGAGAACTTAGAGATGAAAACTCTAGTTTGAGAAGAAATGATAAAAAGATTGTAGAAGTCAGAAATGCTGATGCAGCTGTTTCGAGACCTTCTCTTCAGGGAATTACTAGAGCATCTCTAGGAACAGAAAGCTTTATTTCTGCTGCTTCATTCCAGGAAACAACAAAAGTTTTGAGCGAAGCATCAATTAGAGGTAAAGTAGATGATTTAAGAGGTCTTAAAGAAAATGTTATTGTAGGACATTTAATACCTGCTGGAACAGGATTAAGAGAATATAATGATATGATTGTTGGTTCTGAAAAAGAGTATGATGAATTAATGATGAAATCAGANGATGTANTAATNGATGATGAAACAGNTAGTNNNNACNTACTTGAAGAGAATAAACAAGATCAAAAATGAGTCAAAAACAAAACCAGATAAATATTGAGTTATCAGATGAAATATCAAAAGGTAAGTATGCAAATCTTGCAATGATAGCTCATTCAAGCAGTGAATTTGTTATTGATTTCATNCAGTTAATGCCTGGTGTTCCTAAAGCTAAGGTTAATTCAAGAATAATTATTACACCTGAGCATGCTAAGAAATTTTCTATTGCTTTAAATGACAACATTTCAAAGTATGAGAANAAATATGAGGAGATCAAGGACTTCAATGAACTGCCAAAGTTTCCACTTGATGTAAATAGTCAACAAACTAAATGATTTTGCTATAATTAGAAAGATTTAAAAAATTTTGTTTAAGACGTACGAATTTCTATTTTTGCGTCGCATTAAATAAATATTATGCCGACTATACAACAACTAGTAAGAAAAGGAAGAAAGAAACTAAAGACTAAGTCAAAGTCTCCAGCATTAGACTCATGTCCTCAGAAAAGAGGCGTTTGTACAAGAGTATATACTACAACTCCAAAGAAGCCAAATTCTGCTATGAGAAAGGTAGCGAGAGTAAGATTATCTCATGGAAAAGAAGTTAATGCCTACATACCTGGTGAAGGGCATAACTTACAAGAACATTCTATTGTATTAATTAGAGGTGGTAGAGTTAAAGACTTACCGGGAGTCAGATANCATGTTATAAGAGGTACTCTTGATACTGGTGGAGTTGATGATAGAACTCAGAGAAGATCAAAGTATGGTGCTAAAAAACCTAAAGCCAAAAAATAATTAATGAGAAAATCTAAACCTAAAAAGAGATACTTTTTACCTGATCCTATATTCAAGGATACATTAGTAACCCAGTTTGTAAATAACTTAATGCATGATGGTAAAAAGAGTGTTTCTTACTCAATTTTTTATGATTCACTCAAAATTGTTGAGGAAAAAACAAAAGAAAAAGGACTTGATGTATGGAAGAAAGCACTAAATAATGTTATGCCATCTGTTGAAGTTAAAAGCAGAAGAATAGGTGGTGCAAATTTTCAGGTTCCTATTGAAGTAAGACCTTCAAGAAAAATTACTTTAAGTCAAAAGTGGTTAATTCAGTTTGCTAGGAATAGAAATGAAAAGTCTATGGTCGATAGACTTGCTAACGAAATTATTGCTGCATCAAAAGGAGAAGGTGGTGCAGTTAAAAAGAAAGATGATACACACAGAATGGCTGAGGCTAATAAAGCTTTTTCACACTTTAGATTTTAATTTGATAAAATAATGGCAGCAATCAAAGATTTAAGTTATTTAAGAAATATTGGTATCATGGCACATATTGATGCTGGTAAAACTACAACCACTGAAAGAATCTTATATTATACTGGTCTTAGCCATAAGATTGGTGAGGTTCATGATGGTGCAGCAACAATGGACTGGATGGAGCAGGAACAGGAGAGAGGAATTACAATAACTTCCGCTGCGACTACAACATTTTGGAAATACCCTACTCAACAAGGTAAAATGGTTGATAATACTAATGATTATAGAGTCAATATTATTGATACTCCAGGTCACGTAGATTTTACTGTTGAAGTAGAAAGATCATTAAGAGTTCTAGACGGTGCCGTTGCATTATTTTGTGCTGTATCAGGAGTTGAGCCGCAATCTGAGACCGTTTGGAGACAAGCTGACAAATATAAAGTACCAAGAATTTGCTTTGTTAATAAGATGGATAGAGCTGGTGCTGATTTTCTTAACGTAGTAAATGAGATAAAAGATAAACTAAATGCTAAGCCTGTACCTCTTCAAATTCCAATTGGTGCTGAGGAAAATTTTAAGGGCGTGGTTGATCTTATTACTAAAGAGGCTATAGTTTGGAATGAAACTGATATGGGTATGACTTACAACGTTGTTGATATTCCTGAAAATCTTATTGATACAGTAGATGAATGGAGACAAAATCTTGTTGAAAGTGTTGCAGAATATGATGATAATTTATTAGAAAAGTTTTTTGATGACCCAGATTCAATAACTAAAGAAGAGATGATGGCTGCTATTCGAAAAGCTGTTATAGATATGTCATTTTCTCCAGTTATGTGTGGTTCTGCCTTTAAAAATAAAGGTGTTCAAGCATTACTTGATGCAGTGTGTTCTTATTTACCATCTCCTTTAGATTTACCTCCAGTAAGTGGTACTAACCCAGATAATGATCAAGAAGTTACTAGAACACCTAGTAATGATGAACCTTTTGCAGCATTAGCATTTAAGATAGCAACTGACCCTTTTGTTGGTAGATTATGCTTTTTTAGAGTTTACTCTGGATCGCTTGATGCCGGTTCTTATATTTTTAATAATAGAAATGGTAAAAAAGAAAGAATTTCTAGACTTATGCAAATGCATTCTAACAAGCAAAACCCTATTGATAAAGTTGTGGCTGGTGATATTTGTGCTGGTGTCGGTTTTAAAGATATAAAAACAGGTGATACATTATCAGATGAAAAATCTAAAATTGTTTTAGAGTCAATGTCTTTTCCTGATCCAGTTATAGGATATGCTATCGAACCAAAACAACAAGCTGATGTTGATAAATTGGGAATGGCTGTAAGTAAATTAATTGAAGAGGATCCAACGTTAAGAGTAAACACTGATGAGGAAACGGGTCAAACTGTGCTAAGAGGAATGGGAGAACTTCATCTTGAAATCATTATTGATAGATTAAAAAGAGAATTCAAGGTAGAAATAAATCAGGGAGCACCACAAGTAGCATACAAAGAATCTATACAATCAACAACAACACATCAAGAGGTTTATAAAAAACAATCTGGTGGTAGAGGTAAATTTGCAGATATTGTATTTGAAATCGGACCTAGAGATGAAGATGCTGAAGGTGATGGTCTGCAATTTGTTAATCAGATTGTTGGTGGAAAAATTCCAAGAGAATTTATTCCAGCTGTAGAAAAAGGATTTAAAAATGCAATGGAAAATGGCCCTTTGGCAGGATTTCCTGTTGAGTCTATGAAAGTAAGATTATATGATGGATCTTTTCATGATGTTGATTCCGATTCACTATCTTTTGAATTAGCTGCTGGAATTGCATTTAAACAAGCTGCAAAAAAAGCTAATCCAGTACTAATGGAACCTATTATGTCAGTTGAGGTTACTACTCCTGATGAATTTACTGGTGGTGTAACTGGTGATTTGAATAAAAGAAGAGGGATTATGAAAGGAATGGATATGAAGGGTAACTCCCAAATTATTAAAGCTGATGTTCCGCTTTCAGAACTTTTTGGATATGTTACTGATTTAAGGACTTTAAGCTCTGGAAGAGCTTCTGCTTCTTTAACCTTTTCTCATTATACAGGCGTACCAAAGAATATTGCTGAAGAAATTATTTCTAAATCTAATGGTGAATTAAATTAAAAATATGTCACAAAAAATAAGAATAAAATTAAAATCTTTTGACTATAATTTAGTTGATAAATCATCTGATAAGATTGTAAAAGCTGTAAAGACAACGGGTGCCATTGTTAGTGGTCCAATTCCATTACCAACTAGAAAAGAAATATTCACTGTTCTTAGATCTCCACATGTTAACAAAACATCTAGAGAACAATTTAAACTTTGTACTTATAAAAGATTATTAGATATTTATTCTAATAGTAGTCAGACGGTTGATGCCTTGATGAAACTTGAATTACCAAGTGGTGTTGATGTTGAAATAAAAGTTTAACTAATTTTTTGAATTATAGTTTTTGTGCTTTTACTTCGTGATGCATATGACTAAACTAACTAGCCTGATAGTAATACTGCTGTCATTCAATTTCTCTTTATTCTCTCAAAATTTTCTTAATACATCTGGTAAATCTATTGTTAATCAAAATGGAGATACTATAATTCTAAGAGGAATGGGCTTAGGAGGTTGGATGGTACAAGAAGGCTATATGATGGCTCCAGGTGGTTTTTCATCAACTCAATATCAAATCAAGGACAGATTAATAGAATTAATTGGAGCTGAAGAAACCGATATATTTTATGATAATTGGCTTTCAAATCATGTTAGAAAAATTGATATTGACTCAATGAAGCAATGGGGCTTCAATCTTGTTAGAGCACCAATACATTATAATTTATTTACTGAACCGATTGAAAAAGAACCTTTCCCAAATGCATATACTCAAAAAGAAATCGGGTTTACTCTTTTAGATAGTTTATTAAGTTGGTGTGAACAGAATGAAATATACCTTATGATAGATTTACATGCTGCACCAGGTGGTCAAGGTTATAACGCAGATATTTCTGACTATGATCCAACAAAACCATCCTTATGGGAAAGTATTCTCAATCAAAATAAGACTGTTGAATTATGGCGAAGAATTGCTGAAAGATATAAAGATAAAGAATGGATTGCAGGTTATGATCTAATAAATGAGCCAAATTGGGATATTCCAGGAGGAATTTTATTAAGAGACTTATATCAAAAAATAACTGATGCTATAAGAAATGAAGGGGATAATCATATTTTGTTTATTGAAGGAAACTGGTTTGCTAATGATTTTACAGGCTTAACCCCTCCTTGGGACGATAATTTTGTTTATAGTCCCCATAAGTACTGGAGTCCAGTAGATCAAGGTTATTTAGATTGGATGCTGCCTTTAAGAGATTCATTAGAAGTACCACTTTTTGTTGGAGAAACTGGTGAAAACTCTAACTTTTGGTATAGAGATGCAGTCAAAGTGTTCGAAGAAAATGGAATTGGATGGGCTTGGTGGCCTCTTAAGAGAATAGGTGCAATTCAACCTCCTCTATCAATTAGTTATAATGAAAAATATAAAAAAATTGTAGACTATTGGAACGGAGGTAATGAAGTTCCTACCAAGGAAGATGCAATTGAAGGTTTAAGACTACTTACAGAAGATATTAAATTGGAAAATTGTTTTTATCATAAAGATATTATTGATGCATTATTTAGACAGCCTTTTTCCAATGAAACATTACCATATACTGAAAATATTATTCCTGGAAAGATATATGCTTCGGATTTTGATATGGGAATAATGGGCGAGGCTTATTATGATGCTGGTGCTGAAGCTAATTATGGTGGTGATTTTGCTCCTTGGAATAATGGCTGGGCTTATAGAAATGATAATGTTGATATTCAGTATAATGATGATCCACTATCAAATGGATACAATGTAGGATGGATTGAGTCTGATGAGTGGATGCAGTATACATTAAAAGAGCCAAAATCTGGAGTCTATAATATTAAAGTTAGGGTTGCAACTGAGGATAATGATGGAAATTTTTATTTTAAGATTAATGATAATCAGGTTACAGAAATTATTGATGTTCCTAGCACAGGTTCTTGGACGGACTGGTCTTTTATTACAATTGACTCTTTAGTTGTTTATGATACTGATCAAAAATTTATTTTTCAAGTTAAAAACGGAACGTTCAATTTAGGTTTTTTTGAATTTGAAAGAATTAGCGATATTAATTTACTTCAAACAAAATATATTTCGTCTTTCACCCTTTCAGAAAACTCAATTAATATAAATTTTAATAAAAATTTAGATAATACTTTATTATTAAATAAATCTGATTTTAAACTATATATTAATGAACAAGAAATAGATATTGAAAGTGCTGCTTTTTCATCGTCTCCAAGATCAATTGTATTAAATTTTGATAATGATATCCAACCTACCGATATTATTACTTTATCTTATACTGGTAATACAATTAAATCATTAGACGGGGAAATACTTAATAATTTCAATAATGAAGTTGTAGAAAATAAAATATCTTTTATTCATGCTATTCCAGGTAAAATAGAAGCTGAGCATTTCTTTAATCAAAAAGGAATAGAGTTAGAAGCTTCATCTGATGAAAATGGCGGGTTAAATATAGGGAGTTTAGATAATGGAGATTATGCAGATTATTATGTTAATATTGAAAGTGGCGGTACATATAATGCAACTTATAGATCTGCTGCAGATCCTAACTGGTCTTCAGGTGGTCAAATTGAGTTAAGTATATTAGATCCAATGACTGGAACATACTCCTCACTACAAAATATAATATTACCTACAACTGGTGGATGGCAAACATGGGAAAGTACAAGTAAAGCTTTAACACTTCCAGAAGGAGAGCATCAGATTAGATTAAATATTGTTGAAGGACCATTTAACTTAAACTGGTTTTCATTTGATGACTCGGTATCTGTTGGAATTCCTGTTCCTGGTTATCTAGAAGCAGAAGATTATGTTTACCAAAGCGGTATATCTCTTGAAATGACAGAAGATGAGGGTGGAGGTCAAAATATTGGTTACCTTGATTCTGCTGACTATGCTGACTATATTATAAATGTTCAAAAAACTGGTTTATATGATTTAAGCTACAGGGTTGCTTCTGATGGTAGTCAGGATTATGCTAATGGAGGAACTATCAAGTTACAATTAATGGAAGATTCATTATTGACTGAAGAATTACATACAATTTCATTTCCTGCTACGAATGGGTGGCAAGATTGGGTAACATTTAAAGATTTTCCTAAAATTAATCTTGAGTCAGGAGATAGAAAAATTAGGTTATTATTCACTAAAACACCATTTAATCTTAATTGGATTCTATTTGAGGAATTTGAGGGTAGTGTTTTAGGTATAGAAAAAGATGATCTTAGAATAAAAGTTTATCCAAACCCTACATCAAACAAGATAACTATTGAATCTACTTATTTGCCAAAGGATATTATAAATTATAAGATAGCAGACATTAATGGTAATCTTTTATTTGAAAAACAGGCAAAATATAAATCTAAAATACAGGAAGAAATTAACTTATTAACTTTTAAACCTGGCCTTATATTTTTGATAATTATTGAAGGAAATAATTTATTGGAAGTGAAGAAGATTTTTATCAAAAAATAAGTAATAAAATCTTTCATTTTTTTCTCAAAAATAACTTTTCTAATATTTGATGGGATAGCTTAAATTGTTATCTTTGCACACATTTTATGTAAAGAACTTAAATTTTTTTATAACAAATGTCAGGTATTATTGGTAAGAAATTAGGTATGACAAGTCTCTTTGATTCTAAGGGGAAAAGTGTGGGATGTACTGTTATTGAAGCAGGGCCATGCTTTGTTACTCAAATCAAGGATAGAGATAAAGATGGTTATAGAGCTATTCAGTTATCATATGATGATTTGAAGAGAAATAAAGTTAATAAATCTACTGAAGGTCATTTTTCTAAATCTAATGTCACCCCAAAAAAGAAAATAGTTGAGTTCAGAAATTTTAGAAAGGATTTTGATGAGAAAGTTAAATTGGGAATGGAGATCAAAATTGAAGATGTATTTAATGAAAATGAATTTCTTGATGTAACCTCAGTTTCAAAAGGTAAAGGCTTTCAAGGTGTTGTTAAAAGACATAATTTTGGTGGTGTTGGTCAAAATACTCATGGTCAACATAATAGAAATAGGGCTCCAGGGTCTATTGGTGCTGGATCTACACCTTCAAGAGTTTTTAAAGGTATGAGAATGGCAGGGAGAACAGGTGGTGATAAAGTAACTGTCCAAAACCTTAAAATTTTAAAGATAAGTCAAAAAGAAAATTTAATATACGTAGGTGGTTCTGTTCCAGGATCGAAAAATACATACGTAGTTTTATCAAATTAATATTTATGAAAGTTGATATAAATAAAATTTCAGGGAAAGCTAGTGGAAAAAAGATAACATTATCTGACAAAATTTTTTCTATAGAACCTAATGATCATGCTATCTATTTGGATGTAAAAAGTTATTTAGCTAATCAGAGACAAGGAAATAGTAAGGTTAAAGGTAGGTCTGAAATTATTGGTTCTACTAGAAAAATTAAAAAACAAAAAGGTACTGGTACAGCAAGAGCTGGAAGTATAAAATCTCCATTGTTTAAAGGTGGAGGTCAAATCTTTGGTCCTGAACCTAGAGAGTATAAAAATAAAATAAATAAAAAAGTAAAGGATTTAGCTCGAAAATCTGCTCTATCTCACAAAGTAAAAGAAAAGTCTCTATTCATAGTTGAAAATTTTGATTTAAAACAACCTAAGACTAAAGAATACGCTTCTATTCTTTCTAATTTCTCAATCGATAAGAAAAAATCTCTTCTTTTTACTTCTGAAAACTCAAAAAATATTGTTCTTTCTTCTGGTAATATCAAAAATGCTCAAGTAAAGAAAATTGATGACATAAATACTTATGACATCATAAATGCTGACAATATCCTTTTTGATGAGGATTCAGTTAAGAAACTAAACGAAATTTTAAAGTAAATGGCTATACTCATTAAACCTATACTAACGGAAAAAGCTACTTCATCTAATGATAAAGGTAAATTCTCTTTTATTGTAGATAGGAAAGCTAATAAAGTTCAAGTAAAAAAAGCCGTAGAAAAAACATATGATGTGAATGTGGTTAGTGTTAATACTATCAATGTTCTTGGTAAATCAGTTTCTAAATTCACTAAGACAGGNATTGTTAGTGGAAGAAAACCATCATACAAGAAAGCAATTGTTCAATTAAAAGAAGGTGAGTTCATTGATTTTTACTCTCAGATATAAATAAAATAAAATGGCTAAAAAGATAAAACCTACAACTCCAGGACTTAGATTTAGAATAGCTCCTTCTTTCGATGAGATTACTACATCNTCTCCAGAAAAATCTTTATTAAAGACATTAAAGAAATCAGGTGGTAGAAATAGTGGTGGTAAAATGACAGTTAGAAATATAGGAGGAGGCCATAAAAGAAAAATAAGGATTATAGACTTTAAAAGAGTAAGAGATGATATTNAGGCAACTGTTAAATCAATTGAATATGATCCAAATAGATCAGCCAATATTGCTTTAATNACNTATGTTGANGGTGTTAAAAGTTATATTATTGCTCCAAATGGTTTAAAAGTTGGTCAGAAAGTAATTTCAGGAGATTCATCTCCAATAGAAGTTGGTAATTGTCTTACATTAGAAAATATTCCTTTAGGTACTATTATTCATAATGTGGAACTATTTCCTAAAAAAGGAGCTGCATTAGCTAGAAGTGCTGGTTCTTATGTTCAGCTTGTTGCTAAGGAAGGTAAATATGCTACACTCAAACTCCCATCTGGTGAAACGAGATTAGTGCTTCTTACTTGTAGAGGATCAATTGGTACTGTATCAAATGCTAATCATATGAATACTAGATTAGGAAAAGCTGGTAGAAATAGATGGCTAGGTAGAAGACCTAGAGTAAGAGCAGTAGCAATGAACCCAGTTGATCATCCAATGGGTGGNGGTGAAGGAAAAGCTTCTGGTGGNCACCCTAGATCCAGAAATGGGCTATATAGTAAAGGACTTAAAACTAGAAAAAAGAATAAATATTCTGATAAATTAATTATTAAAAAAAGAAAATAAGAGATGGCTAGATCATTAAAAAAAGGACCTTATATAGATTTTAGACTTAGGAAAAAAGTTGATAATGCTAATGAAANTGGNAACAAAAGTGTTATTAAAACCTGGTCTAGAAGATCTATGATATCACCTGATTTTGTAGGATTAACATTTGCAGTTCATAATGGAAATAAGTTCATTCCTGTATTTGTTACTGAAAATATGGTTGGTCANAAACTAGGCGAATTTTCACCTACTAGAAATTTTAGAGGTCACGTAAATAAAAAAAATAATTAATGGAAGCTATAGCAAAACTTAATAATGTTCCTACTTCTCCTAGAAAAATGAGATTAATAGCTGATCTTATTAGAGGTATGGGTGTTGATTTAGCTCTAAACACACTTAAATTTGATTCTAAAGTAGGATCCAAGAGACTGGAAAAGCTTCTCCTTTCAGCTATATCTAACTGGCAAGAAAAAAATAAAGATCAAAAAATTGAAGATGCTGATCTTTTCATTAAAGAAATTTTTGTAAATGGTGGTAAAATGATCAAAAGGTTAAGACCTGCTCCACAAGGTAGGGCTCATAGAATTAGAAAAAGATCTAATCATGTTACTATTGTTTTAGATAGCTTAAATAAACAAAATAATAAAGATGGGGCAAAAAATTAATCCTACAGGTCTTAGATTAGGCATCATTAAAGGCTGGGAATCTAGCTGGTATGGTGGTAAAAATTTTTCTGAGAAGATTGTTGAAGATCATAAAATAAGAAATTACATAGAATTAAGAATTCCNAGAGGAGGTATTTCTAAAGTTGTTATTGAAAGAACAATGAAGCTTCTTGAAATTACTATTCATACAGCAAGACCTGGAATTATCATTGGTAAAGGAGGTNCTGAGGTTGATAAACTTAAGAACGAGTTAAAAAAGATTACAGGAAAAGATATTCAAATAAATATTTTTGAAATAAAAAGACCTGAAATTGATGCTAAGTTAATAGGAGACTCAATAGCCCAACAATTAAGAGCTAGAATTTCACATAGAAGAGCCATGAAACAAGCAATAGCTTCAGCAATGAGAGTTGGTGCTAAAGGAATTAAAGTTAAAGTTTCAGGAAGAATTGGTGGTGCTGAAATGGCTAGATCTGAACAATATAAAGAAGGAAGGACNCCATTACATACTATAAGAGCAGATATTGATTATGCTATTTGNGAATCTCTTACTATATATGGAAAGATAGGTGTTAAGGTTTGGGTATATAAAGGTGAAGTTGTTGGTAAAAGAAGTTTATCACTTAATGTAGGAAGTAAAAATACTTTTAAAGCTTAAAAAAATGTTACAGCCAAAAAGAACAAAATTTAGAAAAAAACAAAAAGGAAGAGTTAAAGGTATAGCTCAAAGAGGTCATACAATTAACTTTGGCTCTTTTGGTATTAAATCACTTGAAGCTGGTTGGATTACTTCTAGGCAAATCGAGGCAGCTAGGATTGCAGTAACCAGGAAGATGAAGCGTGAAGGTCAAGTATGGATAAGAATATTTCCTGATAAGCCAGTTACTAAAAAACCTGCTGAAGTAAGAATGGGTAAAGGTAAAGGTGCTCCTGAGTACTGGGTAGCAGTTGTAAAACCCGGTACAATTATGTTTGAAGCAGGAGGTGTAACAACTCAATTAGCTAAAGAAGCATTAAGACTTGCTGCTCAAAAGTTACCAGTAAGAACAAAATTTGTAACAAGAAGAGATTACGTAGAATAAAATGAAAAATTCAGAATTAAGAGCACTATCTATTGAAGAACTTCAAAAGAAGTTAGTTGTTGAGAAGGAAAATCTTGAAAAACTAATTTTTTCTCACGCTGCGACTCCTATTGAAAACCCAATGAGAATAAAAGTTGCTAGAAGATTTGTTGCAAGGATAAAAACTGAAATTAATAATAAAGCACATAAAGCTGAGTAATATGGATAGAAATTTAAGAAAACAAAGGGAAGGAATTGTAACTAGCAATAAAATGGATAAAACAATCACTGTTGAAGTTCAAAGAAGAGTTAAGCATCCTATCTATGGTAAATTTGTTAAAAAAACCTCCAAATTAACAGCTCATGACGAGCAGAATCAGTGTGATATTGGTGATCTAGTTAGAGTAATGGAAACTAGGCCAATTAGTAAAAACAAGAGATGGAGATTAACTAAAATAGTTGAAAAAGTAAAATAAAATGATACAACAAGAAAGTAGGTTAAAAGTTGCTGATAATAGTGGAGCTAAAGAAGTGCTATGTATCAGAGTCTTAGGAGGCACAAAAAGAAGATACGCTTCTGTTGGGGATAAGATAGTAGTTACTGTAAAGCATGCTATTCCTTCAAGCTCTGTTAAAAAAGGTGCTGTTTCTAGGGCTGTTGTTGTAAGAACTAAAAAAGAAGTAAGAAGAAAAGATGGTTCATATATAAGGTTTGAAGACAATGCTGCAATCTTATTGAATGAGAATGATGAACTTAAAGGCACTAGGGTTTTTGGACCAGTAGCTAGAGAGTTGAGAGAAAAGAATTTTATGAAAATTGTTTCATTAGCACCTGAGGTACTATAAATATTTAGAGATGAAAATACATATTAAAAAAGGAGATACTGTTTTTATTTTGTCTGGTAATGACAAAGGAAAGTCAGCTAAAGTTCTTACTGTTTTTCCGTCAAAATACAAAGCAATAGTGGAGGGTTTGAATTTAGTTACTAAACACATTAAACCTTCGGCTGATAATCCAAAAGGCGGTATTGAAAAGCAAGAAGCTCCTATTCATATAAGTAATTTGATGTTAGTTGATCCATCAGATGGTAAACCAACTAAAATTTATAGGAAGAGAAATAAGGATGGTAAAATTGAAAGATTATCAAAAAAAACTAATAAAGTAATTTAATAATGACACTATCAAGATTGAAAAAAATGTATGTTGAAGAAATTGTTCCAAATCTAATGGATAAGCTTCAGTATAAGTCTGTTATGCAGGTTCCTAAAATCAAAAAAATAGCTATTAATCAGGGATTGGGTGCTGCTGTTAATGATAAAAAATTGGTTCAGTCTGGTGTCGATGAATTAACTCTTATTACTGGACAGAAAGCAGTAGCTACCAAAGCTAAAAAATCTATATCTAATTTTAAATTAAGAGAGGATATGCCAATAGGGGCTAAAGTTACATTAAGAGGTGATATGATGTATGAATTTTTAGATAGATTGATTTCGGTTGCTCTTCCTAGAGTTAGAGATTTTAGAGGATTAAATAATAAAGGGTTTGATGGGAATGGAAATTATACTTTAGGTATTAAAGAGCAAATTATATTCCCTGAAATAAGTATTGATAAAATTAATAAACTAAATGGTATGAATATTACTATAGTTATTGATTCTAATACTGACGAAGAAAGTTATGAGTTATTAAAGGCATTTGGTATGCCTTTTATCTCAAAAAATTAAATGTAAATTATGGCAAAGAATGCAGTTAAAGTAAGAGATTTAAAGAGAAGAAAGCTAGTAGAGAGATATGCAGCTAAGAGAAAGGAGCTTAAAGCAAATGGAGATTGGGAAGGATTAGATAAACTACCTAGAAACTCTTCTCCAGTTAGGCTTCACAATAGATGTAATTTATCTGGAAGACCTAAGGGTTATATGAGAAAATTTGGAATATCTAGGCTTGAATTCAGAAAGATGGCTTCTGAAGGAAAAATACCTGGTATAACTAAAGCTAGTTGGTAACTTTTACTATTAATGTTTAAATTTGCAAGCTTTTTAAAAAAATAATATGAATACTGATACTATAGCAGATTTTTTAACAAGGATTAGAAATGCAATCCAAGCAAACCATAGGATTGTGGAGATCCCTGCGTCTAATATGAAAAAGGAAATAACAAAGGTTCTTCATGATAAAGGGT
>NZVP01000037.1 GCA_002697405.1 Flammeovirgaceae bacterium | reverse complement strand
TAAAAGGGAGATGCTCTACCAACTGAGCTAGCCAATCATGTAAACATTGGAACGCGCAAAACTAGAAAATGTTATTGAAATTACAATAATGTGATTGAATTATTTGAAAATTGTTATATTAAAAAAATGAAAAAAATATTATTGTCTATAATCTGCTTAATTTTCATAAACTTTCTAAGTTTTGCCCAACAAACTCAATCCCCTTTAGTTAAATCTTTTGAAGAGTATAAAAAATTAAAAGAAAAATCAATTTTTAATTTAGATTGGGTATCTCTAGGCCCAGTAGTAAATTCTGCTAGAGTTGAATCAATCCAAGTTGATGAAAAAAATCCAGGCACAATGTATGTCGCTTTTGGTTCGGGTAATTTGTGGAAAACTACTAATAATGGAATATCATGGAAACCATTATTAAATGATATTCCATCAATAGGAATTGGTGATATTGCAATCGCACCATCTGACAAAAAAATAATTTATGTAGGCACAGGTGAAAGTTTAAAAAAGGGAAGAAATTTCACTATGCCTGGAACTGGTATGTATAAATCAGTAAATGGCGGTGAATCATGGGAACATATCGGATTGGATGATTCATGGCATATAGGTGAAATTTCAGTAAATCCATATGACCCTAATATAGTTTTTGTAAGTGTATTAGGTCATTTTTGGAGCAAAAATATAAACAGAGGTGTTTACAGAACCTTAAATGGTGGTAAAACTTGGGACCATGTACTAGCTATAGATGAAAAAACTGGATCTAATGACATTGTTATTTCACAATCAAACCCTGATATTATTTATACAACAATGTGGGAAAATTACCCCAGTATAAAGGGTGAAAATAGTGGAGTATATAGGAGTGAAAATAATGGTGACACATGGAAAAAAATCGTTAAAGGACTACCCGTTGGGAAAGATATGGGAAGAACTGGTATAGCGGTGTCAAATAGTAATTCTGATAAAGTATATGTACTTATTGATAATTTATCAAAAGAAAGAAGTAATGCAGCAGAAGTTTATACTTCAGATAACGGTGGTGAAAGTTGGACAAGAACTCATGAAGATGAGCTTTTAATTTTCCCTGGTATAGGTTGGTATTTTACCGATATATATGTTAGCTCTGACGATGATAATGAAATTTATGCGCTAGGTGTAAGAGCTGCATACAGTAATGATGGTGGTAAAACATTTAAAAACCTAGGAGGAACTGTAAAAAGAATAAATCCAAGCCAGGCAAAAGGATTACATTTAGATCACTGTGAATTATGGATAAACCCATTAAATTCTAATCATTTAGCACTTGGAAATGATGGGGGTTTATTTGTTAGTTATGATAAAGGTAGTTCTTGGATGCACTATAATAATATACCTACAGGAGAGTTTTACGATATTGAGTTGGATTATAAAAAACCATATAATATATATGGAGGAACTCAAGACGATGCTACTGTTTTTGGTCCAGCTAAAGAATGGAAAAATGAATTTAACGATCCTTGGAAATATTTATGGATAGATGCTTGGGATGGTGGAGATGGATGTATAACTAGAGTTGATCCTAATGATAGTAGCATAATTTATTTTAGTATGCAAAATGGAGCAATTAGAAGAAAAAATTTAATTTCTAATAAATCAAAATCTATAAGACCTGTTTTACCTAATTATATAAAGGATACATTAAAATATAATTTCATTACTCCATATTTTATTTCACAACATAATTCAAATATTTTATATCATGCTGGAAACTATATTTTTAAATCTGAAAACAAAGGTGAAAATTGGAAAGTTATAAGTGATAATTTAACTAAGTCTAAAAAATATCCTGAAAAAAAATCAATTGCAGCTGGAGCTATTGCTGAATCTAAATTACAAAAAGGTCTTTTGTACTTTGGTTCTGACAGAGGATTATTCTGGTATTCAAAAAATGATGGAAAAACATGGAAAGAAAATTCCGATAATATTTCTGATGGTTACATAAGAAGTATACACCCTTCATTATATAAAAAAAGCAGGGTATATATGTCAATGACTGGAATTAACTACGATGATTTAAATAATTACTTATATGTATCAGAAAATTATGGAGAAAAATGGAATAGGTTAAAAGGAAACCTTCCAAATGAACCTGTTAACTTAATAATTGAAGATCCTAAATTCGAAAATATTCTNTATGCAGGTTTGTATAGAGGNGTTTATATATCATTAGATAGAGGGATNTCTTGGAATTTAATTGGAGATAATTTTCCTATGACTAGTGTATCAGACATAGAAATTGATAGGGAAACTAATGATATGATTGTGTCTTCTCACGGAAGAGGTATTTATAAAATAAATTTAAATCCTATTCATAANTATTTCATGAATCGAGATATGTTAAAAGGTGATAAAATTTTAAATACTGAAAAATTCATCCTACCAAAATTTAATGATACACATAGAGANCCAATCATGAATAGCTATGAAAAAGTTCCAATAAGCTTTTACTTAAATAATGAAAAAAAATACTCTTTGATTATAAAAAAAGAGGAGAACATAATATGGCAAATTGATCAATTAGGNAAAAAAGGNATAAATGAGTTTAGGTGGGATCTAATTACCNAAAAGAGCAANAATCAAAAACCATATTATATACATTTTAATAAATTTATTTTAGCTGGAAACTATACTTTAATTTTAAAAACAGAAAGTAATATTGATGAATTAGAAATAAACATAAATGAATCAAATTAAAACTGTAATTTTTCTTCTTTTTCTTNTTGTAACTAAAAATTCTAGTGCNAATATTGATTTATTGAGAAAGGCAGATTCATTGTTTAATNACGGAAATTATGTTGAAGCAAAAGTATACTATGATAGTTTATTTTTTAATGAAGAATTATTTACTAATTCTATGTTATTAAAATTATCTCACATAGAAGAAAATTTAGGAAACTTTGAGAGATCAGTTTATTATTTGTCAAAGTATCAAAGAAATAATAACAATAAAATTGCAGATCAATCTTTAAGTAAAATTATTTCAGATAATAAACTAACAACTTATGATAATTCAGAAATTGATTTTTTCGTAAAATTATATTTGAATAATAAAGAAAAATTAATTTATTCTCTGATATTTTTTTTGGTGATTATATTTTTAATAAACATTCAAAGAACATCAAAAAATAAAAAAATTATTTTTATAAAAAGCTTTTTTTCTATTGCTATTACGCTAATTATAATTATTAACCTTAAAGGATCAGCAGAAGGAATTGTTTTATATAATAATACATTTATTATGAATAATCCTTCATCTGGATCTGATGTTTACTCATTAATAAAAAAAGGAGAAAAAATTAAAATAATTAATGAATCAGAAATTTGGTATGAGGTTAAGATAAATGAGCAGAATAAATTTATTAGAAAAAAAAATATTCTAAAGATTGACTAATAATTCTTTAAAAGAGATTCTCTTTCATTTAATATTTCATTGTAAGCTAATCTATCTGATAGTTTAGGAAACCAATTTTTAAGTAGGTAAGCAAGCTTTCCTCTAAATGTAAATATCAAATCTCTTTTTTTCTTTTTATACCCTTCAAAAATTTTATCTACTAAAACTTCAGTAGACATCATACCCTTTTCATCTCGTGATGTATTCCCTTCTTTATTCCCATCACTTTTAAGAGTGTTTTTTCTAAAGTTACTTTCGAAATAACCTGGTGATGCAACCATAACATGAACATTTTTATTCTTGAGTTCAAGTCTTATAGAATCAAAAAAACCTTGCATAGCATGCTTTGAAGAAACATAAGCTGATCTAGTTGGTGTCGCAATGAATCCATTTAAAGAAGAAATAGCAATAATTGACCCCTTAGTTTTTGTAAGATGAGGAATTGAATATTTTACAGAGTAAATAGATCCAAAAAAATTAATTCTAAATAACTTTTCAAAAACATCTAAATTAGCATTTTCAAAAACTGATCGATAAGAAATTCCGGCATTGCAAATTAAAACATCTAATCTGCCAAATGAATTTATTGTATGGTCAATCAATTTTTTTACATCATTTTCAACTGATACGTCATGAACAACTAACTCACATTTTGATCCTAATAATTTAACCTTGGATTGAACATTTTTTAATCTTTCAAGATTTGTTCCTCCAATTACTACATTAAAACCTTCAGCTGAAAATTTATATGCTAAAGCCTCTCCAGCTCCTGATGACCCTCCAGTAATTACTACTACTTTATTTTCCATATTATAAATATAGTTTATAAAAATTATTATAATTTCGTAGATACAACATAACTACTAAATGATTAAAGATATTATAAATCAACTTGGTGAAAATCGAGAAGATTATTTTAACGCTGCTATACCACCAATATTTTCTAATTCCAATTTTCTATTTTCTAATGTGGAGGATATGCGAGCAGCAATGATCAAAAAAAATAATNTACCNTTTTATACAAGAGGTCATAATCCAACAACAAGAATATTAGAAAATAAAATTGCAGCACTAGAAAAGACAGAAAGTTCTATAGCCCTAAGTAGTGGCATGGCCGCAATTTCTACAGCAATTCTATCTCAAGTTAAATCAGGAGAGCATATGATAAGCGTNAAACAACCTTATACAGGAACTGATAAACTATTAAAAGAAATTTTACCTAAACATGGAATAGAAATTTCATTTGTTGATGGAAAGGATACTAATAATTTTGTTAAAANAATTAAGAGAAATACAAAACTAATTTATTTAGAAAGTCCAAATTCATGGACTTATGAAATGCAAGATTTGGAGGGAATATCTAAAATTNCAAAAAAAAATAATATAATTACAATTATAGATAATAGCTATGCATCTCCTATAAACTGTAATCCTTCAGATTGGGGCATAGATATTGTTGTTCATTCCGCAACAAAATATATCGGNGGACANGCTAATGCTATGGGGGGTGTTATTTGTAGCTCTAATNAAATAATTGATGAAATTTATAATTCGGAATTTAAGTTATTAGGTGGAGTTTTATCNCCTTTTAATTCATGGTTATTTATAAATGGTTTAAGAACTTTAAAAATAAGAATGAATTATGTAAGTCATTCAACTCCTAAAGTAGTTGAATTTTTGGAGGAAAATAATAAAGTCAAATCAGTTTTATATCCTCACTCAAAGAATTTTAATCAGAAAGATTTAGTAAAAAAATATTTAAAAAAACCATGTGGTCAATTTACATTAATATTAAATACTGAAAATGAAAAAAAGATTGAAAAATTCTGTAATAATCTTAANNATTTTAGAATGGCAGCCTCATGGGGTGGNCATGAATCATTAATATTTCCTGAAATTGCTAGATATGATATTAAAAGTAAATACTATTCTAAGACTGAACTTCTTCCTAAAAACTATATCAGATTCTATATTGGCCTAGAAGAAACAGATGATATTATCAATGATATATCAGATTCTCTTAAAAAAATTTAATAAACAATAGTCACAGAGCCTTTGTATTCAGATTTTGTATATTTTATATAATAAAAATATACTCCTGGTGACCTATTGCNNCCATCCCACTCGAAATATTTATCATTTGTCTTATATACTTNAACTCCNGTCCTATCGACAAAAATTATAGACTCAAAATTATCATCACAACCATCTATAGGTAAATTTTGAGAAGGTTCNTTTAAATTAGTTAACTTAAAAACATCATTTATTCCATCANNATTTGGACTAAATGCATTAGGGGGAATAAAAGTGTCCCAATCAACTANAGGTTTTTCTAGTAAAAATTTAATTCTTTTAGTACTTTCTCCAAAATATGGACAATTATTATCTTGGACTTTGAAAGTTAAGTTNTATCCTTTAGGGCCAAAGTCTGAACCTAGAAAATCACAAGTTGGATTCCAAATAAGTTTACTTGACACTTCTCCAACGCCAGATGATTGATTAAACTGAAANTCTCCAGGTAANCCTTCAGATATTAATTCTAATAAAATCAAATCGTTATCCGCATCTGATGCAGTTATATCCACTTCAAAAGTTTTATTAGGTTGTATAATATATTCCGTTTCATTATGAATTACAGGATCATTATTTTCGTCAATNTTTATCTTAATAATTAGCTGAATAGTATCAGCATTTGTTTCCTGACAAAAATCAATATCTTCAGTAATAAAGTTAATTTTATACTCATTAATATCATTATAAGGAAAATTCACACACTCTAAATCAATATTAAATTGCCCTTCAATATGCCCTCTTTCAAAACTATTTGATGAAAATAATCCATTAATGTCTTCTAAATTAAAACCAACTCCTTCAGCATTCATAATCAAAGTATCATTATCAAGGTCATCAGAAAATAAATTCATTGAATAGGAACCGGATAAATTAGTTTCTATTTCTACAATTGAAAAATTAGGTCTAGAGTTAACTGAATCTGTAATTTCTTTATCAGAAGTTAACTTAGGTCCAGAATTATCAGGAAGTTCAACAGTTAAATCATAAAATATNGTGTCCTGATTTAATATATCACANGTATCNAGGTCATCTAAAACTATTCCCAANAGNAAATTTGATCTGTCTGAATAATCGTATTGNCTACAGTATGTATCTATNTTTAAGAATGAAGATATAGAACCTGCGCCACTTTCTAAAGCATTGAAAGAAATCCCATAATCCTCAATATTATATCCAGGTTTATCCGGAATAATAAAATAATCCATACTCAGACTATCNAAATCAATATCTGCACCAATAATTTCAGTAGAATATTGTGAGTTCCAGTTAATACTAACATAATTTGTATCATTCTGGTTTACAAAATAAGGATCNTGATTAGTAGGAGGCTCTACAATAATTGTAACTCTTACAGTGTCTCTTTGTGGAAGCGGACATGCATCATCTGCTGCAATTAAATCAATAAGATAAGGTTCATTTTGAACATATGGACAATCAGAAACACATACTTCTACTTTAAGAGTGTCTCCTGCAGAATTTATTGAGCCTTCACTAAATGAGAAAATATCATCTAAGTCACTACCTTCTTTACCAAAATTAACAGCTATTGCATTAAGTGATACATTAGTTCCAATATCATCAGTNACAAATAAGTCAAAGCATTTAGGTTGGGATGCTACATAAACAATTGTATCATCTTCTTTATAAAAATCAAGTTGACCTGGAACTTTAACCAAAGCTTCAGGTGGATCNGGAGGATTACATCCATCAACAACAAGCATTTGAAAATCTCTTCTTGACTCACCAATTTTAACTCCATTTCTAAATTCTTCTGCTTTTACTGAAAAAACATATAAGCCTACTTCTGTNGGAGTAACCGTAATAAATCCATTATTTGATATTGATAGTGCTGGGTCTCCAGGTATCATATTATCTAAAGTATATCCAGGAGCAAAATCAACGATTGGATGAGGAGGTGGAGTTGTTTCTGGTAAAGCAACAATATTACTATTATTATCTTGATGATCATCTAACGGAGCTGCTAGAGAATATGAAATAGAATCACCATCATCATCTGTNCCAGCAAAATCTATATAGAAAAGTTGATTTACACAGGCATAATCACTTAGTGGAGGAAATAGCCTTGGTGAAGAATTAACAAATGGTTTTCCAGTAGCATCAACAATAGGTGGAAAATATAGAGTATAGGTCATACCATTCCATCCTGGATTAACTAAATTTTTNGTTTCCCAATTACGACAACATCTCTCCCAAACAATAACATAACCATCAGGATGACTAAATTCTTCAGGATCTAAAGTAATTTCATGTGAATATTCAACTTTTAACGTACACAGAAATCCTAGAGCACAATCTGGATTAGTATATGGAACGAATTCTTGATTTGTAATAAACATTGTTCCATCGCGCATAAAAGCTCCATCTGATTTTCTAAAAATAGAATATGTTATNAAGTTATCAGGNCCAGGATTAGCTGTTTGAGCACAGTCAAAATATTGAACTAATTTAACTTCATATGTAAATGAATTTTCATCACCAACATGAATCATCTCGATTTCACCTCCTACAATATGATTTGAAAATGAAATATTACACGATAATAAGATAAGTAATAAAATTTTTGAGAGCCTATGCATAAATTTGCATAAATATAGTAAGTTTATTTAGATATGGATAATATTGATGAATTGAATAATAAAGAAATTGGACTAATTACTTCTGATTTTGTAAAGGTAGCTGATCAGTTAAAAAATACTTGTCAGAAAATAATAGAAAATAATTTTTCAAACTTCCCAGTAATTATAATGTCAAAGGATAAGATTAAGCTTGGAACTCTCCTTATTGACAAAAATGAAATAAATGAAAATAGTTGGATGTATTTTGCTAGTTACGTAGAAATTTTACATGAAAAAAAAATTATTTCAGAATTAGATATTTTTAAAGAGAAATATAAAAATTATAAAGAGTACTGTTGCTTACTAACAGTTATAAATAATAATTCTAAGATAATTTTTATTCCTTATCCAGAAGATTAAATTAAATTTGTTTTATGTCAGATATTTTAAATACCGAAAATTATAATTTTTTATTCAATTCTATAGTTGAATATTCTCCTAAAATATTGTTAGGAATATTTTTCCTTTTTTTTGGACTAAGATTAATTAGGAAATCAATTTCTATTCTTGATAACTTTTTAAAATCAAAACAAATTGATGAATCTTTAAGACCGTTTTTTAAATCTTTACTTTCAATAACATTACAAGTAGCTCTTATAATTTCAGTCCTTTCAATGGTTGGGGTTGAAATGACTTCGTTTTTGGCAATACTTGGAGCTGCAGGATTAGCTGTAGGATTAGCACTTAAAGATACTTTACAAAACTTTGCAGCTGGAGTAATGATACTTTTTTTTAAACCTTTTAAGGTTGGAGATTTTATAGAATATGAAGGTACTCAGGGAACAGTTAAAGAAATTCAAATTTTTAATTCAATTTTAACTACTGTTGATAACAGAAGAGTAATTATTCCTAATGGAATACTTCAAACGTCTATGGTAACTAATTACTCCTCAGAAGATATTAGAAGAGTAATATGGACTTTTTCAATTGCTTATGGAGATGATTTTAATAAAGCAAAATCTCTATTATTAAAGTGGATTAAAGATGACGAAAGAATATTAAATGATATGGAACCTATGGTCGTTATTTCAGAATTGGCAGATAGTTCAGTTAATATCATGGTAAGGGTCTGGGTTAAATCCGAAAACTTTTTAAGTGTTAAGTTTGATTTTAATGAAAAGGTATATAAAGAATTTTCAAAAAATAATTTAAACATCCCTTTCCCTCAATTAGACGTAAACATTAGTAAATGAGAATTTTAGTTAGTGTTTTTTTATTTCTTTCAGCTTCTTCTAGTTGTGTTTCTCAGGAAAAAGAAGAGAAATATTGGAAAGAAAAATTAACTAAAGAACAATATTATATACTCAGAGAAAAAGGGACAGAAAGAGCATTTACTGGAAAATATTGGAATAATAAAAAAGAAGGAGAATATAAGTGTGCAGGATGTGGACAAAATCTTTTTTCATCCGAAACAAAATATGAATCTGGAACTGGGTGGCCATGTTTTTTTGATATTGAAGATAAAAATTATGTAAATTTTGTTGATGACAATAGCTATGGAATGAATAGAGTTGAAGTAGTTTGTTCTAATTGTCAGGGACATCTGGGTCATATTTTCAATGATGGACCAAATCCAACTGGTTTAAGATACTGTATCAATTCTGCATCCCTAAATTTTGTAGAAAAAAAAGATAAATGAAAGAAATATTTTTGGTAGGAGCTGGGGGAATGATTGGTTCAATTCTGAGAATGTTAATTTTAAAATTCAACATTTCTAATTTTAATTTTCCCTTAAATACATTTTTGATTAACATATTAGGATGTTTTATAGTAGGTGTTTTAATTAAATATTCTCTTGGAGTTTCTAAAGATTTTTCTGAATATTTAAATTATTTCTTAATTATTGGTTTTTGTGGGGGTTTTACAACATTTTCAGCATATTCAGTTGATTCTTTGAACTTATTAAATGAAGGCAAAATGTTATCATTTTTATTTTATTCAATTTTCAGCTCGGTTTTAGGTATATTATTTTGTTATCTTGGAATGAACATTATCAAATAATGAATAAAAAATTAGAAACTCTTCATAAACAGTTAGTAACCAACCAAAAAAAAGTAAATAATTCTTCTAGAAATGAAAGAATTAAGAAACTTAAAATATTAAAAAAAAATATTCTTGAGTATAGAGATGATATTAAACTTGCTCTAAAAAAAGATTTTAAAAAAAACCCTACAGAAGTTGATTTAACTGAGATATTTCCAGTGATCTCAGAGATAAACCATACAATTAANAATTTAGGGAAATGGATGAAAAATCAATATGTAAAAACACCTATAACTTTAATTGGATCAAAATCTTATATTAAGTATGAAGCAAAGGGAGTTGTTTTAATTATTACGCCTTGGAATTTTCCAATAAACTTGACATTTATTTCATTAATTAATGCNATATCAGCTGGAAACTCTGTATTAATTAAACCCTCTGAAATTACATCTGAATCATCTTTAATCATAAAAAAAATAATTGAGAATACTTTTAATGAAAATGANGTTTCTGTGGTATTAGGAGGGGTTGAAGTTGCACAAGATCTTCTTAAATTAAAATTTAATCACATACTATTTATNGGCTCCCCCACTATTGGAAAAAAGGTTATGGAAGCTGCATCAAAACATCTTTCATCATTAACTCTTGAACTTGGTGGAAAATCCCCGACAATTATTGATAAAAATTGTAATTTAAAAAAAGCCGCTAAAAGAGTAATATGGGCAAAACTTATAAATAATGGACAAGTTTGTATAGCACCTGATTATGTTCTTGTTCATAAGGATATTAAAGAAAAATTCGTTGAATATTTGATCATAAACATTAAAAATCTTTACACGAAAGACTCATTTAACTCTTCCTCTTACTGTAGAATAGTAAATAATCATCATTTTAAAAGATTAAAAAATTTACTAGAAAATGCAGATAAAAACGGTTCAAAAATAATATATGGTGGTAAATTAAATTCAAATGATAATTTTATTGAACCTACTATTATTGAAAATATTAGTAATAATTCAAATATTTACAATGAAGAAATTTTTGGTCCTATTTTACCAGTATTTACATATGAAAAAATTGAGGATGTTATTTCCATGATCAATGAAAAAGAAAAACCTTTAGCTCTTTATATTTTTAGTAGAAATAATAAAAATATTAATAAAGTTTTAGATGAAACATCCTCTGGAGGAGTATGCATCAATCATAATACTCTACATTATTCTAATTATAATCTTCCTTTTGGTGGTATAAATAATAGTGGTTTTGGTAGGTGTCATGGTGAATATGGATTTAAAGAGCTTTCTAATAAAAAAAGTGTTTTTAAACAATTTTCATCTTTTAGCCCTACTGACTTATTAACACCTCCTTATAATTCATTTAAACAAAAACTAATTGATTTAATAATTAGATATTTTTAAATATCCTCTCTAATTTTTCTACTAATATCTCTTTGTTTAATATCCTCTCTTTTATCGTACTCTTTCTTCCCCTTACCTAAACCTATTTCTATCTTCGCTAAACCTCTATTATTAACAAATAATTTTATAGGAATTAAAGAAAATTTCTTCTCTACAACTTTTTTTTTGATTTGATTTATTTCCTTTTTACTTAAAAGTAATTTTCTATCTCTATCTGGTTGATGATTATTAATATTTCCATATAAATACTCTTTAATATTCATTCCTTTGAGAAAAATCTCATTATTATTTATCACACAATATGAATTTGAAAAATTAACAGATGATTCTTTAATAGATTTTATTTCTGTACCTTTTAAAACTAAGCCAGCAATAAATTTATCAGAAAACTGATAATTAAAATTTGATTTTTTATTATTTATTAAAATTTTATCTCTGGACATTTTTATAAAGAATTTTTAGAAAATGGAACTATATCATATTCAGAAAATTTTTTTTCATCATACATATAAGATGCATAATTAGCAATCATTGCAGCATTATCAGTACAATATTCCATTTTTGGAATATTAACCTTTATTTCAAATTTATTTGAAAAATTAATCATCTCCTCTCTCAATAAAGAATTTGCTGCTACTCCTCCACAAATTGATATATCTTGAACCTTATATTTATCTAGAGCAATAATAAGTTTATCAAGTAACATATCTATAAGTTTTTTTTGGATTGAGGCTGAGATATTATTAATGTTTTCACTTATAAAATTCTTATTTTCTTTGATTTTATCATTTATAAAATAAAGAAATGAAGTTTTAATCCCACTAAAAGAAAAATCCAGTTCAGGAACATTAGTATCTGGGAAAGAATATAAATTAGGATCACCATTTTTTGAGTACTTATCAATAAGTGGTCCACCTGGATAATCTAAGCCCATTATTTTAGCACATTTATCAAAAGCCTCACCTACTGCATCATCTCTAGTTTCTCCGACTACTTCCATATTATTATATGATTTCACTAAAATAATTTGAGTATGTCCCCCACTCACTAATAAGGATAAAAAAGGATACTTTATATCTTTTTTATTTATGGTATGAGAAAAAGCATGTGCTTTTAAATGGTTTACACCTATTATTGGTATTCCCAAAGAATAACCTAATGATTTTGCAAAAGTAGATCCGACCAATAAAGAACCTAATAAACCAGGGCCAATTGTAAAAGCAATAGCATCTAATTCTTTTTTATTAATACCAGCCTCTGAAAGTGCTGAATCAACTATGTATATTATATTTTTTTGATGAGATCTTGATGCGATCTCTGGAACTACTCCACCTAATTTTTTATGATCAATTTGTGAAGAAATAATATTAGACTTTATATTTCCATCAGAAATAATAGATGCAGATGTATCATCACATGAAGTTTCAATTGCTAATATTGTTTTATTCATATTACAAAAATATATATACTTTTGCGATGTAAGTCGTCTTATCGCTTCATATTTTGAAGAGGAAAGTCCGGACAATACAGAG
>NZVP01000036.1 GCA_002697405.1 Flammeovirgaceae bacterium | reverse complement strand
AAAAAAGCGAGAAATATATTCTCGCTTAATCTGTGGGCCCTGCTGGATTCGAACCAGCGACCCCCTGCTTGTAAGGCAGGTGCTCTGAACCAACTGAGCTAAGAGCCCAAAAAATTTGGTGAGCAAATGTATATGGATTAATCAATTAATCCAAGCTCCTAAATTTTAATAGTTTTATTTGAAACCAAAGGTTTTGCTTTAAAACCTACGTATGATAAATATACTAGACCAAAAAGAATAACATGCATACCAATTTTTAAATTAAAAACTTGACCTACCACTGCAATAATAAAAGGAAATATTGCTCCTCCAACTATTCCAGTTAAAAGAATCCCTGTAAATATTGAATGGTTTCTAGGAATAGAATTTAATCCTAGGGATATCATAACTGACCACACACCAGAAATTGAAAACCCAGTAAGCTTAAATGATAAGACAGAAAGCTCTGAGTTTCCGTGGATAGCCAAAATGACAAGAATCAAAGAGGACAAGGCATAAATAATTAATAATTTTTTCTCATTTATAATTTTTACTAAAAACAGACTTATAATAGTTCCAATAGTTAGGTTCCCCCAAAAAGCAGATATTACCTCAACACCAACTACCTCTGGATCTAAGGAGTGATATATAAATAAAAATTCAGATGACCAGTTATTTATACCCTGCTCAATACCAACATAAGAAAATATCCCAAAAAAGTAGAAGTAAGAATATCTACTTTTTAAAAACTTAAAAAAAACACTAAAGTCAAATCTTTCTAGATCTTTTTGTGAATCGGGAATTTTTAAAAAATAAAGAAAAATCAATAAGATTATTATTGCTAAAATAAAAAGAACATAAATCCATAGCCACGGCTCATCACTAAATAAAAATATCCCAAAAGGATTTTTTTCTTCTAGAAGAAATTTATAAAATATAGGACTTAGAAAAGAAGCTGATCCAAAAGCTAACTGACCTATTATTGAAAAAAAAGCAAAATTCTCACCTGAAACTGCGTATCTAAGTAGTGGATTAATTGCTACCTGAAGAATTGCCATTCCTGCACCAATCAGAAAAAAAGAAATTACAAATGATAAATACCCGGGATATAAAATAATTGTAGCTGCTCCAATTGACGAAATCAAAAAAGCAAAGAACATAATAATTTTACCACCATATCTTTCAAGATAAATACCAGCAGGTATTGAAAAAACACCATATGAAAAAAAGAATGAGAGAGGTAAAAAAGAAGCTAAAACTAAACTTAAATTATATGTTTTTATAAACTGTGGAATAAGCGGACCTATAATATTAGTAATAAATGATATGACAAAAAATACAACCATTACAAAAACTATTAGCTGTATATTAAAATTGATTTTCATCTATTATTTACTCTTTTTGAAAGACTCTTACGTAATCAATTTCCATTCTGTCTTGACTAAAACTTGGATCAATATCACCACCTAAATTTCCACCGATAGCAATATTTAATAGGAGATAATGCCTATTATCATATGGTACGTTTCCATTGTTAATAAGAGAAACAAATTCTTTATCATCAATCAATATCTTAATAATTTCATCTGTCCACTCCATTGAGTAAATATGATATTCACTAGATGCATTAGAAATACTTGTAATATTTCCGTGATTACCATATTCACCCTGAGGGTTTGCAAAATGAAAATAACCATAAAGTTCATTTTTATTCCAGCCATTTTGTTCCATGATATCTATTTCTCCACATCTAGGCCAACCAACACTTCCCTCAGAATCTCCAAAGAAATTACCTATCTCATTAATATTTGTTCCTAATGTCCATATTGCCGGCCACGTACCTTGAGTAGCGGGTAACTTTGCCTTTACATCTACTCTACCATATTTAAATCCAAACTTAGAATTTAGTCGAGCAGAAGTATAATTTTTTGTAGAATTATCAANAGTATAATTTTCTTTAATAGCAATTATTTTTAAAGNACCATCACTTACAATAGAGTTTTTAGTACTATTCGTGTAGTGCTGTGCTTCATTATTCCACCAGCTTCCATTATTTGGAGGAATTATTTGATGATGCCATTTTGATTCATCTAATTTNCCATCATATTCAAATTCGTCTCCCCAAACTAAAAAATAATTATCATCAAACTCATTTTTAATTTTACAGCCACTCTCATCAACTATAAAATCTTCAGGTGTATCAGGGCATAAATCTTTAGAGTCAATTACCCCATCGTTATCAGAGTCTTTAGATGACTGATCAATATTTTCAGTAAACTCTGCAACAATATTTATATCAGAATTTATTTTAAATTCTAATGGATTAAGTTGAGAATCTACATCACCTGACCATCTTGTAAAAGTAAAATTCTCTTTACTTAATGCTTCGAGGATTAGATTTGTACCAGCAGTGTATAACCCCGATTCCATTGAAATTTCTCCGGAGTTATCTGGAATAACATAGGTACTTAGATTATATGATTCTTCATCTTTGCAAGATAAAAATGTGATCATTAAAATTAAGAGAATTATAAAATGATTATAATTTATTATTCGGTTAGCTATCATGATAAATTAATTTATTAACTTAAAACGTTAAACAAATTACTTATATGAAAAGCAAGATATATATTTTTTTAGTGTTATTAATAATTGGGTGTACTAATTCAAATAACACAAAAATTGACCTAAATAGACTTAACTCCATTGAAGAATTAATTACTAAAGATATTGAACAAAATAATTTACCAGGAGCAGTAGTATTAGTTGGTGATGATAAAGGTATTGTTTATAAAANAGCATTTGGNATAAAAAANCCTGAAACTCNGGAAAAATATAAAGATGATGATATTTTTAGAATTGCTTCAATGACTAAGGCAATTACGTCTATTGCTGTTCTTAAACTTTGGGAAAAAGGCAAAATATATCTAGATGACCCAATAGAAAAATATATTCCAGAATTTAAAGGTGTAGAAATTTTTGAAAGTTTTAATGAAAAAGATTCTTCATACACATCAAAACAAACGANAAAAAAAATNACCGTAAGNCAGCTTCTTACTCATACTTCGGGTATNGGTTATGATTTTATAGATGGTAACCCATCAATTAAAGCAATCTATCATAAGAAAAAACAATCCTTCATGAAAAATGGAGTTATGTGCTTTTGTGATGAGGATGTTACCATCGAAGAAGCCATAGAAAATTTAGCTGATGTTCCATTACATCACGAACCAGGAGAAAAATTCACTTATGGGATGGGGCTTGACGTGTTGGGCTATATGATAGAGATAGTATCAGGAAAGAAATTAAACGAATTTTTCAGAGAGGAAATTTTTGAACCTCTAGAAATGAATGATACTTATTTCTATCTACCTACTGAGAAGGAAGNTAGATTGGTNCCTGTNCTAACCAAAAATGAAAATGAATGGGTCATCTTTGAGGACGATAGATTTAATGAAAATTATCCAATAGAAGGTGANAGAAAATTTTTTGCTGGAGGGTGTGGTTTATCAAGTACAGTAGAAGATTATTATAAATTTTTATCTGTTTTCATAAATAATGGAAATTATAAAGGAAAAAGTTTTATAAGCAAACAAACCAATGATTTNATATTTCAAAACCAATTACCAGAAGACTTTGGATTTGGAGTTGGATTAGCTTTTGGAGTCGTTCTTGATAAAGATTTAAAAAATGGAGGAACAGGAACGGCTGGAACTATTTCATGGGGGGGATACTGGAACACAAGTTATTTTGCAGATCCAAATGATAAAGTAATTGGAGTGATCTTTAAACAAACACAAAACATTCCTGACAATTCATCTAATATCTTTAGAAGGTTAGTTGTTTCGTCTGTTGTGAAATAATTAACATTAAATTTTTCTAAATTTTAGGCTTTTTTTTAATTAAAAATTACATTTTATTCAAAATAAAGTAATTATTTTAAATAAAACATAATAATTGATTAATTACTATGAAATTATTTCATATTTATAGTTGTTTTATTGAAAAATTTGTAATTTTAATCATTCATTTTTATAGTTTGGTATTAAAAATACAGACTTGGTTAGTTAGTTAGTGCCCCATTTATGGGGCATTTTTCTTTTACAATTAAAATTATATATTTGCGGGCTAAATTTTGAAATTATGAATTTTGATATAAAAGAATTTATTTCATCAACTATGATTTTATTTGCCATTATTGATGTAGTAGGCAACATACCATTAATAGTTTTATTAAGAGAAAAATACAAAGTAATAGAATCTGAAAAAGCTTCTTTAGTCTCTCTCATTATCATGATTGTTTTTTTATTTGTTGGAGAGATTCTTCTGAATTTGCTAGGAGTAGATATAAACTCATTTGCAGTAGCAGGATCTATTATCATTTTATTTTTAGCAGCAGAGATGATTTTAGGAGTTAAACTCTATAAAGACAGTAACCCCAAAACTGCTTCTATAGTTCCGATTGCTTTTCCATTAATAGCAGGACCAGGGACATTNACTACCTTAATATCGATAAAATCGGAGTATAATGATGTGAATATAATCTTAGCTATTATTCTAAATATGATTTTAGTGTATATAGTCCTAAAGTCTTCAGAGAAAATTCAAAAAATTTTAGGAACGCAAGGAATTAATATACTCAGAAAAGTTTTTGGAATTATTTTATTAGCTATTGGAATTAAGCTTTTTACTACCAATATTAAACTGATATTTTCTTAATNGTATCTATTACCTTTTCTAGTTCAAGACTTCTAGATCCTTTTATTAAAATATCTGAATCATTAAAATTTAATTTTTCTAATTTTTTAATTAGATCAACGGTCGATTCAGACCAAACTGAATTTGAATTTTCTTTAAAAGCTGATCTCATTTTTTTACCAACAAAAAATAAATGGTTGAGTTTTAACTTTTTTGTAATCTTACCAATTTTTATGTGTTCTTCTTGTGAAAATTGACCTAGTTCATTCATATCCCCTAGAATCATAACTTTATTCTCACTATTAAAATTATTAACAGCAGCAATTGCTTTGCCCATAGAGTGTGGGTTAGCATTATACGCATCCAAAACAATGCAATTAGATTTATGGTAAATTTTTTGAGATCTATTATTGTCTGATTCAAAATCAGAAATAATTTTTGAAGATTTCTCTAAATCTATTTTAAAATATTCNCCCAATGTCAAGGCAAATAATATATTTTGAAAGTTATACTCACCAAATAAATTTGAAGTAAAAATTTTATTGTCATTAATTAAAAATTTTATCTCAGGTGTTGATTCTAAAAGCTTTACATTAATAATAGAACTTGAACCATCAAGATGAATAGAATTTTTAAATCTCTTTGAAAAATTTTTTATTATAGGGTCAAAATCATTAATTATTACCTTACCATCATTTTTAAGAAGAAAATCGAATAGTTCTGATTTACCTCGAATGACCCCATCTAAGTCATTAAAGCCACCAACATGAGCATTTGAAATATTTGTTATAAGACCAATAGTAGGGCTACAGATTCCAGATAATAAACTTATCTCCCCAACTGCACTAGCTCCCATTTCAATTATTGCAATTTCATCATNTTCTGTAATACTTAAAACAGTTAGAGGAACACCTATATGATTATTTANATTACCCTCAGTTGCCTTCACCTTATACTTTGAACTTAATATCTTTTCTATTAAGTTTTTAGTTGTAGTCTTTCCATTTGATCCNGTTAANCCAATAAAAGGTATATTTAGCTTTTTTCTATGATACCTCGCTAGATCTTGCAGNTCACTTAATGTGTCATTAACATAAATAATTTTATCAGATTTTCCTTCTAAATTNTTATCATCAACAACAGATAATATTGCGCCCTTTTCTAATGCCTTTCTAGCAAAATTATTACCATTAAAAGAAGGTCCTTTTAAAGCAAAAAAAATTGAATTCTTTTTTAATATACGGCTATCAGTAGAAATACCTGATGAATTTTTAAAAACGGAATATATTTTATTTAATGTTTTATTACTCACGGTGCCTTTATTTGGTAGNTNACATCACAATTTCCCTTTGATATTTCAGATAATTTATTTTTAATTAGTTTTCTTTTAAGAGGAGAAAGATAATCAACAAATAACTTTCCCTGAATATGATCATACTCATGTTGAATAATTCTAGCTTTCATTCCAGAAAATCTTTCCTTTCTTTTAATCCAATTTTCATCAAAATAACTTATTGTAATATCCGGCTTTCTTAAAACACCACCTCTGATTCCAGGAATACTTAAACAGCCTTCTTCAAATTCCCATTCATCTCCTTCCTCATCTTCTATTTTTGGATTTATAAAAACTTTTTTAAAAGAAGACAAACTTTCATCTTCTAGCGCTGAACCATCAACTACAAAAACTCTTTTTGAAATTCCAATTTGAGGTGCAGCTAATCCAATACCATCCGCCTGATTCATTGTTTCAAACATATCTTTAGAGAGAGATTTTATGTCAATTTCGTTTTTATTAACATTACTACACTTTTCTCTTAATACAGAATCTCCATAAAGTATTATTGGATATATCATATGTTTTTTCTTTTCAAATATGATTGTAATATAATTGATGCGCTAATTTTATCAACATTACTTTTATCTTGTCTAAATTTTTTATTTTTCCCCATACTTATAATAGAATCTTTTGCAATTTTAGACGTATACCTTTCATCATAAGTATCTAGTTCAATATTTGGAAATTTTACTTTTAATAATTTTATAAAACCTAGTGTATGTTTAGTTGCGTCTGTTTCATTTCCTTTTAGATCAAATGGAAGTCCTACAATAAATTTTTCGACAGAATTTTGAGAAATATACTCAGAAATGAAAGTTAAAATTTTTGATGTCGGAATAGTATTGTATGGAGAAGAAATAATTTTTAATTCATCTGTTACAGCAACACCAATTCTTTTTACTCCATAGTCAAAACAAAGAATTCTTCCCATTAATTAAGAAATGATATATTTCTTATTTTATCTGAAACATCTTTTTCAAGCTTTAAAGCTCTTGGAAAAAGAATCTTATTCTCAATATTAGAATGAACATCAAGTTCTTTATCAAATGCTTTCAACTCTTGAAATATAACTTTAAGATGTAAATCATCAATATTTTTAATAGAATAATCATTTGTAAGGCCTCTTATCCCAGCCATCTCAGAATCTTCTTCTAAATGTTCTTTAGCAATATGTTTTAATGATATTTTTTTCATTTCAAAAAACATTTTAGCATGACTCTTACTATTATCTTCTAACTGATGAAGTTTTTGAATATAAGAAAATATATGTTTTTCTTCCTCTAAAATATGTTCAACAAAATCCTGATAAAAAAGTGGGAAAATAAATTTTAAATCCTCAAAAAAATTATATCTCTTATTTTTATTTGATAGACTGGCAATTAAATTCTTAATATAAGGAAGTTTATTTTTTATAAAATAACTATGATTATGCTTTAAGTATTCTATGACAAGGTTGAGAGGTGATGATTCAAGGGTTTTCAGATCCAAATCAAAAGATTCATCCATTGCAACTCTATAGCCATAAATAGAATTTGAAGAAAGGCCCTTCTCTTTACAAACCTCATTAATAGTTAGATCGTAATGATCATAAAAATCTATTCCAAATGAATTTAAAGCTTTAGCATATCTAAAGTCATTTGATATAATATCAAAAACCTTAGTATCATCTAGATTTTTTGTTTCAAAAAACATGAAAATAAATCTAGAAATTAAATTTATTATTTAACAGGAAAAATTGGAAAAATTGAATAATTATCCGTTCATAGAGACTAAAAACTCCTCATTATTTCTAGTACCTTTTATTTTGGATAAAAGAAACTCCATAGCTTCAACTGAATTCATATCAGCTAAATACTTTCTAAGAATCCATAGTCTTGATAATTCATCTTTATCCATAAGAAGATCTTCTCTTCTAGTACCAGACGCAGTCACATCAATTGCAGGATATATTCTTCTATTAGAAAGCTTTCTATCAAGCTGAAGTTCCATGTTACCGGTTCCTTTAAATTCTTCAAAAATNACTTCNTCCATTNTNNNNCCNGTNTCNATTAANGCNGTAGNAATAATTGTNAGNGANCCNCCTTTTTCTACATTTCTTGCTGCACCAAAAAATCTTTTTGGCTTATGGAGTGCATTAGCATCAACACCACCTGAAAGTATTTTACCTGATGATGGAATAACAGTATTATGAGCTCTTGCAAGTCTAGTTATTGAGTCAAGTAAGATTACAACATCATGACCACACTCTACCATTCTCTTAGCTTTTTCTAAAATTATATTAGCAACTTTAACATGCCTTTCCGCTTGCTCATCAAAAGTAGAAGAAACAACTTCTGCCTTAACACTTCTTGCCATATCAGTAACTTCCTCTGGTCTCTCATCAATTAATAATATCATTAAATAAACTTCAGGATGATTCTCAGCAATAGCATTGGCAATCTGCTTAAGCAAGACTGTTTTTCCAGTCTTAGGCTGAGAAACAATCATTCCTCTTTGACCTTTACCTATTGGAGAAAATAAATCAAGAATTCTTGTAGAATAATTATCTTGATTTGTGCTCAAATTTAATTTCTCTTCAGGGAAAAGCGGAGTTAAATATTTGAAAGGAATTCTATCTCGTACTTCTTCTGGAGATTTACCATTAATTTTTGATACCTCTATTAAAGCAAAATATTTTTCATTTTCTTTCGGAGGTCTTAATTTACCAAATACAGTATCTCCTGTTTTCAATCCAAATAATTTAATTTGGGATGGAGAAACATATATGTCATCAGGGCTCGCAAGGTAATTATAGTCACTACTTCTTAAGAACCCATACCCATCTTGCATCATTTCCAATACACCTTCACTCTCAATTACACCCTCAAATTCTTTTACTTGTTTTTCATACTCCGAATTTTTGGGAGGCCTTATCCTATTATTGGGCCTATCATTTGTTCTAGAACTATTTCTTGGGTTTGGTCTTCTAGATGATTCATTAGATTTTGCCTTTGAAGTAGATTTAGGTTCAGGCTTATCTTTTTTAGTAGAAGATTTTTTTGGTTTAGAAATAGCTTGCTCATCTAAAATCTTATAAATAAGATCTTGTTTAGAAAGTTTAGAAGCACCTTTAATTCCAAGCTCTTCAGTAATATTTTTAAGTTCTGATAATAACTTATCATTTAACTCGTCCATTGTATACATATCTATGAAATTTATTGATTAATTATTGTAATTGAATAATGTTTTAGGATTGGCCTAATAACAATTGACACCGCAATGATACCATTATTATGCATATTGTCAAAAAAAAAATTAATTTTTATTAGATTGAATTTTTATTGTCATTCATGCTAACTTCATGTAAAATTTTTAATTATGATAGACTTAAATGATCTAAGGAATAATAAAGAAGAATTTATTATATCTCTTCAGAAAAGAGGTTTAGATGATATAGAAAAAAATTTAAGTNAGCTTATTTCATTAGACGATGAAAGGAAATCAATAAAGACAAAACTTGATAATTTACTCTCTGAGTCTAACAAAATAGCTAAAGAAATTGGAATCAAAATAAAATCTGGAAATAANGATATTAAAGATCTTAAAGAAAAATCCTCAGAAATAAAAGATAAAAGCAAATCCACGGGAGAAGAATTAAAAACTATAGAAAAAGAAATTCAAAATATACTGGTGAANATCCCTAATATTCCAGATAGCAAAGTTCCTGAAGGAAATTCTGAGAATGAAAACATAGAAATTTTAAAGAATGAAGTTGATATAGATGAAAATCAAAAACTAAAACCTCATTGGGAATTAATTAAAGATTTCAATCTTATTGACTTTGAAAANGGAAATAAGATAACAGGCGCTGGTTTTCCTATTTATACAAATAAAGGAGCAAAATTACAGAGAGCGCTTATTAATTATTTTTTAGATGAAGCTGAGAAAAACGGATATATTGAAATTCAACCTCCTATTTTAATAAATGAACANTCTGGNTTTGGAACTGGTCAACTTCCTGATAAGGAGGGCATGATGTATAAAATAGAAGATGAAAATTTATTTATGATACCAACTGCAGAGGTTCCAATAACTAATATGTACAGAAAAAATATNATNGAAAATAAGGATTTACCTATAAAAAATGTTGGTTATACTCCATGTTTTAGAAAGGAAGCTGGNTCNTGGGGAGCACANGTTAGAGGACTCAATAGATTACATCAATTTGATAAGGTTGAGATTGTACATATTGAAAAACAAGAAAATTCAGAAAAAGCATTAGCAACTATGTGTGATTATGTTGAGAATCTTATAAAGTCTCTAGAAATATCTTATAGAAAACTGTTGTTATGTGCTGGAGATTTAGGGTTTGCNTCTAGTATTACATTTGATTTTGAAGTGTATGCTCCTGGACAAAAAAGATGGTTNGAATGTAGTTCTGTTAGTAATTTTAAATCTTATCAATCAAATAGAATGGGACTTAAAATTAGAGAAGGNAAAGATAAAGTACTAGCTCATACATTAAATGGATCTGCATTGGCACTTCCAAGAATTGTTGCAGCAATATTAGAAACNCATCAAAATGGGAAAGAAATTAATTTACCAAAAGCTCTTCATAAATATACTGGATTTAAAAAAATTAATTTATGATCATAAGGAAGGGAAATAAAGATGACCTACCACAAGTCTTAAGTTTAATAAAAGAATTAGCTGANTTTGAAAAAGCACTTAATCAAGTTTCGAATACTGTTGAGAGGTTAGAGAATGATGGTTTTGGTGATTCTCCTGTTTATGATTTATTCGTAGCAGAATCAGAAAAAAAAATAATTGGAATAGCAATAACATTTTTCAGATATTCTACGTGGAAAGGTAAGAACTTATATATTGAAGACTTGGTAATAAGTGAAAATTATAGAAGAAAAGGAATTGGATTGAAAATATTTAATGAGATAAAAAAATTTGCAAAGAAATCATCCTGTGTTGGCATTTCTCTTCAAGTATTAGACTGGAACAAAACAGGAATAAACTTTTATAAAAAGATAGGGATGAAGTTTGATAATGAATGGATTAACTGCTATTTAAATTTAGATGAAAAATAAAAAAAATATTTGCGTAGTAGGCAGTGGATTTTCAGGATTATCTTCNGCAACGTATCTTGCTGATCAAGGTCATAATGTATATGTGCTAGAAAAGAATTCTAAATTAGGAGGTAGAGCAAGACAATTTTCATCAAANGGCTTCACATTTGATATGGGTCCATCTTGGTACTGGATGCCCGATGTATTTGAAAAATATTTTAATGACTTTAACAAGAATATTAATGACTATTTAAATTTAAAAAGATTAGATCCCTCCTATAAAGTATTTTTCGAAGATGAAATAGTTGATATACCAGCAAATTATGAATCGTTAAAAGAATTATTAGAGAGCATGGAAGAAGGAAGCGGAGAAAAGCTAGACCTTTTTTTAAATCAGGCAAAAAATAAATATAAAGTAGGCATTGAAAATTTAGTCTATAAACCAGGCCTATCTATTAAAGAATTTATTAATAAAGAAACGTTATCTGGAGTATTAAAATTAGATGTATTCCAGTCTATGCATAAGCATATTAGAAAGTTTTTTAAAAATGAAAAAATTATCAAGCTTTTAGAATTTCCAATCCTATTCTTAGGCGCAACTCCAAAAAATACTCCAGCACTTTACAGCTTAATGAATTATGCTGACATAAAACTAGGGACTTGGTACCCTGAGGGAGGAATGCATAAAATAGTTGAGGCTATGGTTAATTTAGCTGAAGAAAAAGGAGTAAAATTTTATAGAAATGAAGAAGTAAAAAAGCTTTCTTATTTAGACAATAAAATATCTCATGTAATTACAACAAAAAACACATTTGAAGCTGATTATGTAATCTGTTCTGGAGACTATAATCACTTTGACCAAAATATATTAAATCCAAAATACAGAAGCTATTCTGAATCATATTGGAATAAGAGAGTTCTTGCGCCATCCTCTTTATTATTCTATATAGGGTTAGACAAAAAATTAAAAAATATTTCACACCATTGTCTTTTCTTCGATAAAGATTTTGAAAAGCATGCTGAAGAAATATATTCGACACCAAGATGGCCTTCAGAACCTTTATTTTATGCGTCTTTTACATCTAAATCTGACTCATCTGTGGCTCCTAAAGGACATGAAAATATGTTTTTACTTATGCCTATTGCACCAGACTTAGAGGATAATAAAATAATAAGAAAAAGATATTTTGAACTTATTATTTCAAGATTAGAAAAGTTGACAAAGCAAAATATCAAAGATCATATAGTATATAAAAAAAGTTATGCTATTAGAGATTTCAAAAAAGATTATCATTCTTTCAAAGGCAATGCTTATGGTCTTGCTAATACTTTATTCCAAACAGCAATTTTAAAACCTTCACTTAAAAGCAAAAAGTTAAAAAATTTATATTTCTGTGGCCAACTTACTGTTCCGGGGCCTGGAGTTCCCCCTTCATTAATTTCTGGAAAAGTAGTTGCAAATGAGCTTATAAAAAATAGTTAGTATTCTAACTCGTAATTTTCTAATTGAATATCATCCATACCATCTTGATCAAATGGGTTTTCTATCTGTGCTTGCACATTAAATAGAGAGATTAGAATAAATGAGATTATTATA